>JBDSAK010000409.1:0-14337 GCA_039922195.1 Mycobacteriales bacterium | reverse complement strand
ACTCGTGTTCGGGATTGACGGAGTGGGACCACTCAACGACGAACTCGGCCGGCCGGCCGGCGACGAGATGCTGCGCCGGGTCGCGACCAGGCTGCTGACCGGCCTCCGGTCGACCGACGTTGCCGGGCGTATCGGCGGCGACACGTTCGCCGTCATCTGCGACTCGCTGGGCTCTTGGGAGGACGCCGCCGCCATCGCCAGCCGCCTCGACGATGTCATCGCCGCACCGATGATGGTCACCGACCGGCTGCTGATCATGACCTCGTGCGTCGGCGTCGCGATCACCGCCGATGGCACGGAGGAGCCGGAACGGCTCCTCGAGCGGGCCGACCGGGCCATGCGCCACGAGCGCGACAAGAACCAGCGAACCGGCTGACCGCCGAAACTACGTTCGCACCCCCTGCGCCGCATCAGGTACCCTGCCTGCGGCTCAACGCCCCCTTAGCTCAGTCGGCAGAGCGTCTCCATGGTAAGGAGAAGGTCTACGGTTCGATTCCGTAAGGGGGCTCAGCGGCGCCGGCACCTCGGCGTCCCGGCGGTGTAGCTCAGCCTGGCAGAGCAAGCGGCTCATAATCGCTGTGTCACCGGTTCAAATCCGGTCACCGCTACCACCGGCTCCCGGCGCCTTCGACAGGCGGCGGGGCCGTCCGTTACCCTGAACGCCTACCGATTGACCGCAACACGCTCGACACCGGGCGTGTCATCTGAAGGTGAAGGACTCCCGCAGTGGCCGCGAACGACGTCCGCCCCAAGATCACGATGGCCTGCACGGAGTGCAAGCACCGCAACTACATCACCAAGAAGAACCGCCGGAATGACCCCGACCGCCTCGACCTGAAGAAGTTCTGCCCCAACTGCCGGACTCATCAGGTGCACCGCGAGACGCGCTAGTCGCAGCTCGGGTAACTGCGCGGCGTACGACGGGCCGGCCTCCTTCACGGGGCCGGCCTTTTCCATGCCCGCGAAGATGGCACGGCCGAGAATTTCCGAGCCAGTGTCGGACCGCCGTGATGGACTGCAACGCATGACGCCATCACTCGAAAGGCACCAGCGCAGGTACGCCGAGTTCGGGCGACTGCACGCCGCACCGGCCCTCGTGCTCCCCAATGCCTGGGATGTCGTGTCCGCCCGGATCGTCGAGGACGCCGGCGCCGCGGCGATCGCGACGACCAGCGCGGGTGTGGCGTGGGCGCTCGGCGCGGCGGACGGCAACCGCGTCGACCGCGACCTGGCGCTCGGTGCCGTCGCGCGAATCGTCGTGGCGGTCGACGTGCCGGTCACTGCCGACATCGAGACGGGGTTCGGCGAGACCGACGCGGAGCTGGCCGAGACCATCCGCGGAGTCCTCGACGCGGGTGCCGTCGGGATCAACATCGAGGACTCCGGGTTCGCACCCCTTCGTCCGATGGAGCAGCAGGCGGCGCGGCTGCGGGTTGTGCGCGCCGCGGCCGAGGCTTCGGGGAGGTCACTGTTCATCAACGCCAGGGTCGACACCTACCTGATGTCGGCAGGCGATGTGGGCGACCGGCTGGCCGAGACACTCCGGCGCAGTGCGGCCTACCTCGAGGCCGGGGCCGATGGCATCTTCGTCCCCGGCGTCACGGACCTCGCTCTGTTGCGCCAGCTCCTGGCGGCAATTCCGGCACCGCTCAACGTGCTGACCGGGCCGGGAGCGCCAATTGTCGCCGAACTGGCAGAGATCGGCGTACGCCGGATCAGTGTCGGTTCCGCGCTCGCTCAGGCCGCCTACGGACTGGTCCGCCGGGCCGCGTCAGAGCTCCTGACAGACGGCACCTACCGCGCCCTCGAACGTGACCTCGACTACGCCGAGCTCAACCGGCTGGTGACCGCCCGCCCGGAGGCCTAAGGTGGCGCGCATGCCGGAGTACGAACTCGCCCAGGTCAACATCGCTGTCCTGCGGGCGCCGCTCGACTCACCGCAGATCGCCGACTTCGTCGCCAGCCTCGAGCCGATCAACGCGCTCGCGGAGAGTTCCCCCGGCTTCATCTGGCGGTTGACCGGTGACGGCGACGACGCCACGTCGGTCACCGGGTTCGAGGCCGACCACGCCGGCGCCGGCGTGATCATCAACATGTCGGTCTGGGCATCGGTGGAGCAACTCGGCGACTACGTGTTCGGCGGCGAACACCTGGCGGTGATGCGCCGTCGTCGTGAGTGGTTCCATCGGATGGAGTCGGCCTACACCGCGCTGTGGTGGGTGCCCGCGGGCCGGCGGCCGACGGTGGCCGACGCGGAAGAACGGGTGGCGCTGCTGCGGGCGCACGGACCGACCCCCGCGGCGTTCACTCTGGCCAAGCCGTTCCCAGCGCCCGGCGGCGTACCGGTGCAGCGCGTGACGGAGACCTGTCCGGCCGGCTAGGAGAGCGATATTGGTCATCATCCGGGCGGCCGACGAGTCCGACTGGGATCAGATCTACCCGTTCTTCCACGCGATCGTCTCTGCGGGCGAGACCTACGCGTACGCCGACGACATGACGTCTGCCCAGGCGCGCGATATATGGCTGGAGCAGCCCCCCGGGCTCACCGTCGTGGCGGTTGCCGACGGCCACGTCGTGGGCTCGGCGAAGATGGGGCCGAACCGTCCAGGGCGCGGCGCACACGTCGCGACTGCGAGCTTCATGGTCGATCCGGCGCATGCGCGGCGCGGCATCGGTCGGGCGATGGGGGAGTACGCGCTCGACTGGGCGCAGGCGGCCGGCTTTCGCAGCATGCAGTTCAACGCAGTCGTCGAGTCGAACGCGGCGGCTGTCGCGTTGTGGCAGGCGCTCGGCTTCACGATCATCGGCACCGTCCCGGCAGCCTTCGACCACCGACGCCTCGGACTCGTCGGGCTGCACGTGATGTACCTGTCGCTGTAAACCGGCCCGCCTAGGTCCGCGACCAGTCGGTCAGCCGCGCTTCGAGGTGCCGCCGCTCGACGTCGTTTTGGGCCGCGTCGATCGCTGAAGTCAGATGGCTGCGCGCGACGTCGTACTCCCCCAGCTGGTGGTGCAGTTCCGCGCGCAGCAGCGCTGCCCGGTGGTCGCCCGGCGCCGGGCGGATCTCATCGAGCGCCAAGAGGCCCGCCTGCGCGCCGCGCGCCTTCGCAACGGCCGCGGCGCGGTTGACCAACGTGGCGGGCGAGCCGTTGATCGCGGCCAACCGGTCGAACAGCGCGAGAACGGCCTCGCGATCCGGCACCGGGTGCACCTGCAGCGCCGCGATGCTCGACTGGAGCACCCACCGACCTGGGCGCGCTCCCGCCCGCTGGACTGCCGTCGCCGCGAGGACGAGGCCACGGTCGATGTCGGGCCAGCGCCAGGCAGTGCGGTCCTGATCGTCGAACCGCACCAGCTGCCCCCCGTCCAGGCGAGCGTCCCGGCGCGCGTCCGTGATCAGCAGCAGTGCTGACAGGCCGAGCACCTCGGCCTCGTCGGGCAGCAGCCGGCGCAGGAGCGCAGCCAAGCGCAGTGCCTCGTCGCAGAGCGGCGTACGGACGAGCGCCGGTCCGTGGGTGGCCGCGTGCCCTTCGGTGAACACGAGGCCGACCACCGCGAGTACGGCGTCGAGGCGGCCCGGCCAGTCGTCGCGCGGCGGCACGGTCATCGCGATCCCGGCGTCCCGGATCTTCCGCTTTGCGCGCACGATGCGCTGCGCGACCGTCGACTCCGTCGTCACCAGCAACCTCGCTGCTTCGGCCGCTGTCAGCCCGCACAGCAGGCGAAGTGCCAGCGGCACTTGAGCGGACGGCGCGAGAGCGGGATGGCAGCAGGTGAAGACGAGCCGAAGCAGATCCTCGGCCGCCGCATCCGACCAGCGGACCGCGCCGAACGGATCGTCGGGGTCACTGATCGCGTCGGCCGCCGGCGAATCCTCGAGCCGATGCGCGAGGTCCACAAGCTTGGCGCGTGCGACGTGATCGCGGCGGATGCGATCGAGTACGCGCCGCCGAGCGGCGGTCTGCAACCAGGCCGCCGGCTCGGCGGGGATGCCGTCGCGCGGCCAGTTCTCGCAGGCTGCAGCGACTGCCTCGGCCGCCGCGTCCTCAGCCCGGTCGAGATCACCGGTCCACCGCGCGAGGCTGGCGACCAGGGTCGGCCAGTACGCGCGGTAGACGGCCTCGACGCCGATCCCGACCGGGTCAGCCATCCGGGCGGTCAGCCGAGCTCGTGGAGTGCGCGCACCTCGACGGAGCCGACGTCCGCGGCCGGGCACTCGTGGGCGTGCCGTAGGGCGCTGTCGAGATCGGGCGCCTCGACGATCCAGAACCCGCCGAAGACCTCCGCCACGTCGGCGTACGGACCGTCCGTCAGCAACATCTCGCCTTCGCGGTTGCGGACGGTCGTCGCCGTTTCGGCGGGATGCAGGTGCTCGGCACCACGCAGGACACCGGACTGGGCCAGTGCCTGGGTGAACGAGATGAACGTGTCGTTGAGGGACTTCTGCTGGTCGGGCGAAAGAGCGCCCATCAGCTTGCCGTCGATGTTCGAGGTGAGGAGGTAGCGCATGGGATTCCTTCCAACTGCGCGGCCCGGTGCCGCGTACAGAGGCTTGACGCGCGAACGGTCTGCGTTTCGACACGGTAGGGCAAAGAAGTTCTCCGCCGTGCGTGCGTGACGCAGAGCTGCCGGGCGGGCTAGCCTCGCGCGATGCCCATCAATACCGATTTCGTCGGCCGCACATTGGCGCCCAGTCCGCCGTACGAGGTGAGCCGCGAGAAGATCCGCGAGTTCGCCGAGGCGATCGGCGACGACAACCCGGCGTACTCCTCGCGGGAAGCAGCCCAGGCGCTCGGGCATGACGACGTCGTCGCGCCGCCCACGTTCGCCATCGTGATGGCGATGCAGCTCCACCACGACCTCGTCCGAAATCCTGAACTCGGACTTGACTACTCGCGCGTCGTGCACGGGGAGCAGCAGTTCGTGCACCACCGGGCGATCCGGGCCGGCGACGTACTCGTCGGTACGCCGCACGTCGACGACATCAAGTCCCGCGCCGGCAACGACATGCTCACCTGGTCTGCAGACATTGCGACCGAAAGCGGCGAGCCGGTCTGCCGGCTGACCAGCACGCTGGTGGCGCGCGGTACCGCGGCGGACGCGTCATGACCGCGACAATCAGCTACGACGACGTCGAGGAAGGCGCGGAGATCGGCCCGCGGGACTTCGCGATCCGCCGCGTCGACCTGGTGAAGTACTGCGGCGCATCCGGCGACTTCAACGTCATCCACTGGAACCAGCGCGTCGCGCAGTCCGTCGGGCTGCCGGACGTCATCGCGCACGGCATGTTCACGATGGCGCAGGCCGCGCGGCTCGTCACCGACTGGTGCGGCGATCCGGGTGCGGTCGTCGAGTACCGGGTGCGCTTCTCGCGGCCGGTCGTCGTACCGGACAACGACGACGGTGCGACGCTGACCGTCAAGGGCCGGATCGAGAGCAAGCTCGATAGCCGTCGCGTCAGCGTCTTCGTCGAGGCGTCGACGGCCGACGGGTCTGTGCTGACCGGCGCCCGCGCCTTAGTCCAGCTGGCCTGACAATGCGGGTGCGTCACAGTAGGAATCCGGGTCATCTGTGGCACGGATTCCTACCGTCAGCCCTTCTGCTCGCCGCGGGTTGCGGTCGCGGCAACCCGGAGCTGCTGACCGACGCCAACGGCAAGCGGGTTACCGAAGGGATCGCGTCGCTGCGCCATGGACCGGCGCACTGTGAGTGGGAGAGCGCGACCTTTGTCTACTTCGAGGGCCAGCAATACATCGCTGACCCCGACGGGAAGATCGGCGCGTCCACGGCTGGCTACGAACGGCGAGCAAGCCTGCCGACTGACGCGACGGACACGGGCTACCGATCAGGCAGGACGCGCTTGTACGTCGCGGCGGACAAGGCCGCGGTGTATCTCGTGCACGGTAGCGCGGCCGAACGATTGCCTGTGGTGACGCCGATGGTCGGCTGCACGTGAGGTGGCGCGCGGGGCTCCCCGTCGTCGTGCTGGCCCTGAGCGCCGGGTGCAGCGGCAGCGGTCCGCGGGCGTTGAAAGACGCCACCGGCAACAGGGTGCCGCAAGACGTCGCGGAGATCTACCGAGGTGAGGCGCATTGCGACTGGGAGAGCCTGACGATCGTGCTCCTCGGTAAGCGCAAGTACATCGCCGATCCGAAGCACAAGATCGTGGCGCCAGGCCAGTACGTCGGCGAGTACGCCGCGAGCGTGCCGGTGCCAGCCGACGCGGTTGACACTGGATACCGCTCGGGCAAGCTGCAGGTGTTCGAGGCCAACGACAAGACGTACGCATACCTATCGAAGGGCGCAACAGCGCAGCGCCTGCCGGCCGCCGTACCAGGATTCGGCTGTGACTGACGCCAGTGAGTCGAGAGCGGACGGCGCCGCCTGGCCGTCGTGCCCAGAGTTCCGTCAATCTGCGCCACCTGAGCCCTGGGAGAGATGACGATGTCCGCGACACCGGCCGACTTCGCGCAAGCCGAGGACATCAACGGTGTGCTCGAGCGGATGAGCACGATCGACTCCACGCTCCCGGCCGCCGACGGGGTGGCCTACTTCAATCGGATGTATCGCGAGGTCACCCGCCTGGTGGCCGACGCGGTTCGCGGTAATGACTTCTTCCTCGCAGCGGAGTTCCTCGAGCGCCTCGACGTGAACTTCGCAAACCTGTTCTTCGCCGCGTACGCCGACGCGGAGGCGGGGCTCACGGTCCCGCCTGCCTGGGCACCCCTGTTCGAGGCGCGGGACCGCCCCGACACCCACCCGATCCAGTTCGCGCTGGCCGGTATGAACGCGCACATCTCGCACGACCTCGCCTTCGCGGTGGTCGAGACCTGCCGCGAGTTCGGCGTCGTCCCCGTCGACGAGAGCAATGAGCACCTGGACTTCAGCCGCACCAACACCGTGTTGGCCGAAGCCGCGTCGGTCGTCAAGGGCTGGTTCCTCACCGGCCTGGTTGCCGAGCTCGACGAGATCGGTGGCAAGCTCGACGACGGTATGGCCATGTTCGGCATCCACATCGCCCGGGCGGCGGCGTGGGAGACCTCGGAGATCCTCTGGAATCTGCAGGACAACCCGCGCACGGACTACCTGTTCCGCAGTGCGCTCACCCGAACGGTCGAACTGACCAGTCGCGGCATCCTGCTCTGAGCCGCCGATCAAGGCTAGGCGGGGCGGACGGCGCCCAATAGTGCGAGCTCGCGCCACTTCCAGTGCACGTCGACGTGGTCGAAGCCGACCTCGCGCATCCACTGAACCTGCTCGAACGCGTCGGCGAGTTGGTTGGAGACGTCCTCGTCGGCCGGGTCTGCGCCGAGCGCCAGGTAGAAGTCGCGGTGCAGCTCGGGCGTCGGCGAGGCAACGTGCTCGAGATTGAGGAACACCCCGCCAGGACGGAGCAGGTCGAACACCTCGGCGTACAGCGACTTCTTGCGTACGTCGCCGACGTGGTGGATCGCGAACGACGACACGACCGCATCGAACGGACCGCCGACTACTAGCGCCTCGTCCAGGTCGTGCGCGACCACTTCGACGTCATCGTTCGAAGCAAAGCGCGCGCGGGCGGCCTCCAACATCGACGGCGAGAAGTCGACCGCAACGCCGGCAACACCCGGACGTGCGAGACGGACCAACGCGAGTAGCCGGCCGTCACCGCAGCCAAGGTCGAGGACTCGGGAAAGCGGCGCGGGCAGGTGTTCGAGCAGCGCCGCCTCCCCTTCGCTGCGATGCGGGATGCCGTCAGCCGCGGCCAGGTAGGCACTGACGTGCTCGGGCAGCGTCCACAGGTTGGTCACGTCAGATCGCCTCGCCCAACAAGGCCTGCAGCCGGCCGACTCCTTCGGTGATGTCGGCGTCACTGCAGGCATAGGACAGCCGCAGGTAGCCCGGCGTACCAAAGGCTTCCCCTGGTACGACGGCGACCTCGGCTTCCTCGAGGATCAAACTCGCGAGCTCGGCGGACGACGACGGAGTGCGACCGCGCAACGTCCTGCCGAGCAGCCCCTTCACGGACGGGTAGGCGTAGAACGCGCCCATCGGCTCGGCACAGACGACGCCGTCGATCGACGACAGCATCGAGAGCATCAGCCGCCGTCGGCGGTCGAACGCCTCGCGCATCTCGGCGACCGCCGAGAGATCACCGGTCACCGCAGCAAGGGCCGCGGCCTGCGCCACGTTCGCGACGTTGGAGGTCGCGTGCGACTGCAGGTTGATCGCGCCGCCGACGACATCCTTCGGGCCGATCAGCCACCCGACCCGCCAGCCGGTCATCGCGTACGTCTTGGCGACCCCGTTGAGCACCACGCAGGTGTCCGCGAGTTCCGGTACGACGACCGGCATCGACACGTGCTTCGCGCCGGCGTACGTCAGGTGCTCGTAGATCTCGTCGGTGACGACCCAGATGCCCTTGTCCAGCGCCCAGCGGCCGATCTCTTCCACCTGCTCGGGCGGATACACGCCACCCGTCGGGTTGGACGGCGAGCAGAACAGCAGCACCTTGGTGCGGTCGGTGCGCGCGGCCTCGAGTTGCGCGACCGAGACGCAGAAGCCGGTCGTCTCGTCGGTCATGACCTCAACCGGTACGCCGCCCGCGAGCCGGATGGCCTCCGGGTAGGTCGTCCAGTACGGCGCGGGCAGCAGCACCTCGTCGCCCGGGTCGAGCAGCGTCGCGAAGGCGGAGTAGACCGCCTGCTTGCCGCCGTTGGTCACCACGACCTGCGACGCGTCGACGGCGTACCCCGAGTCGCGCAGCGTCTTGGCGGCGATCGCGGACCGCAGCTCGGGCAGCCCGGCCGCGGGCGTGTACTTGTGAAAGCGTGGCTCCCGGCACGCGGCAACAGCCGCTTCGACGATGGTGGCCGGAGTCGGAAAGTCGGGCTCTCCGGCGCCGAAACCGATGACCGGCCGGCCGGCCGCCTTCAGCGCCTTCGCCTTGGCGTCGACGGCGAGGGTCGCCGACTCGGCGATCGAGCCGATCCGGCGGGAGATGCGCGCGGTCATTGGTCAGCCTTCCGGGGGAGTGACAGCATCGGAGCTGCCACAGGCATGTAACTCCAAGCGCGAGGAGGGGTCCAATCCGTTGATGGACGTCGACATCGACATCGTCCGCGCCTGCCAGCGGGGTGAGCCGGGCGCTATGGACGCGCTCATCCGGGCGACGTACTCCGACGTTTTCGCCCTCGCCTTCCGGCTCGTGCGTGATCGCGACGAGGCCGCCGACGTCACGCAGGAGGTGTTCGTGCGCGTGCTCCGCTCCGTCAAAGGTTTTCGCGGCGACGCCGCCTTCGGCACCTGGCTGCACCGGGTCACCGTCAACGTCGCGCTCACCGAAATGCGCAAGCGCTCGCGGCGTCCGCAGATCGGCACGGCCGCGATCGGCATGCCGGACGCCGAGTACGGCGAGCTCGCCGACACCACCCCTGGGCCGGAAGAGCAGGCCGAACGGCACGAGCTGTTGTCCCGCGCCGAGGCAGCGGTCGCCGCACTGCCTGAGTCCGCCCGCGCGATCGTCGTACTGCGCGATATCGAGGGCCTGTCCACCGCGGAGGTCGCCGCCGCCACCGGGCTCACCGAGACTGCGGTCAAAGTCCGCCTCTTCCGTGCGAGGGAGCGCCTGCGGGCGGCCCTGACCGACACCACCGTTACGCCACTTCCACGCTCCCGAAGGGCAAGCTCATGAAGGCCGGCAAGCCGAACGCCGCCCAGCCGACTCCGGCCCAGTGCGCCGCCGTCCGCGCCGACCTGCCCGGGCTCGACGGCAACGACCTGTCCGCCAGCCGATCCTTCGAGCTGCGCAGCCACCTCGCCGACTGCGCTGCGTGCGGCGAGGTCGCCGCGTCCTACCGCGCGCTGCGCCGCACGCTCGCCGAGATCCACGAGGTGCCGGTCGCCCCGCCCGCGGGCCTGCTCGACCAGTTGCTGACCACCGCCGCGAACCCTGGGCTGGCCGAGCGGGCGGCCGTGGTCGGCCGGGGAGCGGTCAGCGGAAGCCGGCCGAGAGTCATGGCCGCAGGGGTCGGCGTAGGTGCCGTCGCGGCGGGCGGGCTCGGCCTGCTCGCGTGGCGAGCGATGCGCTCGAGGCGCGCCGTCGTCTAGCGTTTCGTTGGGGGCCGCCTCAGCGCGGCGGGCGCACCCGTGCATCGCCCGACCCCGTCCGAACCAGGATGGTGTGCTCCGCCTTCGGATCGGTTGCGACGTCGACCGTCCGATCGCCAGAACCGGTGTCCGCGTCGACGGCGTACGCGCCCTCGGGTAGCACGATCGTCACGTCACCGGAACCCGCTCGGGCCTCGACAGCGGTCGGGGCCTCGGCGAACTCCGCCGAGATGTCGCCCGAGCCGGTGCGGGCCGTCACGTTGCCGACCCGCGAACCTCTGACCCGGATATCGCCGGAGCCGGTGCGCAGGTCCAGCGCCGGACCGGTCAACCGGTCCACCGTCACGTCGCCCGACCCCGTGAAGATTTCGGCGGACGTGCCGAGGTCGGTGACCGCGATGTCTCCCGAACCTGATGACACGACGAGGGCCTGACCCTGCGGTACGGCGATGTCGTAGTCGACCCCGCACCGCGAGTCGAACCACGAGCAGTCCGCGGCCAGCTCGATCCCCCTGGCACCCGAGCGCTGCTCGAGTTTGGGCCGGCGCAGGCCGTAGCGCGCCCGCGTCTGTATGTGGACCCGGCCATCGGCACTCGGATGGACCGAGACGTCGCTGTTGCCCGAACGCACCTGCAGCTGGCCGCCCACGGGCTCGATCGCCACTGTGGTCACATACGTCGTCCGGCCGTAGAACGCGATCACGGCCAGACCGGTCTGTCCGATGATCCCGATGAGCAGCAGGCCGCCGATCCCCAGCCACACGCGGCGGGACGAACGCAGGGGCGTGTTCACGAACCCTCCAAATAGCGCAACACCGCGAGAACCCGTCGGTGGTCGGTGTCTCCCGGAATCAGGTCGAGCTTCGCGAACAGACTGCTCACGTGCTTCTCGACCGCTCCGTCAGTGACGACGAGGACAGCCGCGATACCCGCGTTGGACCGACCCTCAGCCATCAGCTTGAGGACCTCCTGTTCACGTGGCGTCAGCCGCTCCAACGGATCACGTCGCCGGCTGCGCGCGAGCAACTGGCCGACGACATCGGGATCCAGGGCGGCTCCCCCTGCGGCGACCCGGCGCAGCGCGGAGACGAACTCGTCGACGTCCGCCACCCGGTCTTTGAGCAGGTAGCCGACGCCGCGGGTGTCACCGGCGAGCAGTTCGGTGGCGTACTTCTCCTCGACGTACTGCGAGAGCACCAGCACCGCGACGGCCGGCCAGGTCCGGCGGACGACCAGCGCGGCTCGCAGGCCCTCATCGGTGTGGGTGGGAGGCATCCGTACGTCGACCACGCAGATATCCGGCTGATGCTCGGCCACCGCGCGGAGCAGTTCCTCGCCATCGCGCACCGCGGCGACCACCTCGCAGCCCGCGTCCTCCAGCAGCCGGGTGATGCCGGCGCGGAGCAGGACCGAGTCCTCGGCGATGACTACTCGCATGGCAGCACCACGGTCATCACGGTCGGGCCGCCGATGGGACTGTCGAGGGAAAGCGTTCCGTCCACGCCGGCGATCCGATCGGCGATGCCGCAGATCCCAGATCCGGCCGGGTCGGCGCCGCCCATCCCGTCGTCACGGATCACCACGTGCAGCATGTCGGCGACCCGTCGCGCGGACACCGACGCGCGGCGCGCGCCGGAGTGCTTGGCGACGTTGGTCAACGCTTCGGCGACGACGAAGTACGCCATCGCCTCCATCGTCGGCGACGGACGATGTGACAGATCGACGTCGATGTCGACGGGCACCGAGGATCGCGCGGCGAGCGCTGAAAGCGCCGCATCGAGGCCGCGGTCCGACAGCACCGGTGGCTGCAGCCCGCGCGTCAGGTCGCGTAGCTCAGCGATGGCCATCTTCGCCTCCTGATGTGCCTCGTCGATGAGGGGCCGCGCGGCGTCGTCGGGACTCAGTCGGGATTTGGCCCGGCCGAGCGTCATGGCCAGCGAGACCAGCCGCTGCTGCGCTCCGTCGTGCAGGTCTCGCTCGATCCGTGAGCGTTCCGCCTGTGCCGAGTCCACCGCGCGTTGCCGACTGGCGGTGAGTGCGTCGACCCGGTCGGCGAGTTCTTCGCTGCCGTACGACGCCAGCAGCGACCTGCCGAGGCCGGCGCAGATGTTGCGCAGCCCGTGGATCACGTACGGGGTCACGAAGACCAGGAGCAACACGCCAAGACCCATGACCGCCACGGCTGTCTGCAGGTCGCCGACTGTGCCGATCCACAGGTCGGCGGTCCCGGGGGGCAGCCGCGAGAAATACAGCGGCAGGAAGATCAGGGTCAGCGGGACGGTCCAGACGGCCAGGGTCAGCGTGAAGGTGAGCACGCCCCAGGGCAGCAGCAGCAGGTGATAGGCAATCTGCCGCCAGACGACCGCGCTCGTCGCGAGCGACTTGGCGTACCGCAGGAAGGGCCCGCGCGGCGGAAGTTCGGGCGCCGGGAGATCCATGCCGAGCGTCAGCCGAAAGCGCGCCCGCTCGAAGGCGCTGAGCAGCCGGGTCGCGTGCACGGTCAGCACCCAGAGCGGAACGCCGACCAGCGCGAGCAGCAGGAGTGACCCGGACAGCGTCAACAAGATGAAGACGATCGTGAAGCTCACTGCCCCGACGAACAGGTCGCTGAGCAGGTGCACGGTGGCCAGCACGGTGTACGGCGACACGAGGGCGCGCAGCGGGTTGCCGGGCAGCGCGTCGGGCCTGGGCAAGGGCCGGCGGCTGCGCATCGCCGATTGGCTCACCGTGACCTCCTCCTCCGATGGGCGGATGCCCGTCGACACGAACGGTACGGATTCCGACGGCCGCCGGGCCATGACGGCCCCACCCGAACTCACCGGGGGGCCAGCCCTACCAGGACGAAGCCGGTCAGCAGGCTGGTTGGCCACAGCCGGAATTTCTACCGTTGAGGTCCACTGCGACGTACACATCAACGGACGGGACACACGTGAGCAAGGCACCGGGAACCGTAATCGAAACCCCGCCCACCGCCGGAGTGCCGACAGCGCGGGCTGTGAGCATTCCGCAGTACGACGTCCGTTCGATTCTCGCCATCTGGGCCTGCGCGGCGCTCCCGATGGGGGCGCTGGCGTGGATCGTCGCCCCGCAGCTCGCCACGTCGCTTTCGGGTGAACAGCCCTTTGTCCGAGCGCTGCTGATCTGCCTCACGGGCGGCCTCGTCTGGCAGTTCGTCCTCGTTGTCGGGCTCGTCGGCGTGGAGCAGCGCAGCGTGCGGTGGTCGACCGTCCGCGGTGCGCTCTGGCTACGTCCACCCCGCAGTCCGCGCACCGGCCGAACCGGTGGGCGTTTGTGGTGGCTGCTGGTCCCGCTGATCCTGGCTCTCGGCGCCCAGGAGGTCATCCCCATGGTCGGCCACCCGGCGAACCGCGACCTGGCCCTGTTCCTCGAGTCCACCTCGGGTCGTCAGTTCCTCAGCGGCAGCTGGGGCTGGTTCGCCGTCATCGCTGCGATGTTGGTCTTCAACACGGTGCTGGGAGAGGAATTGCTCTTCCGCGGCTTCCTGCTCCCACGGATGGCCGGTGCGTTCGGCCGCGCCGACTGGTTCGCGAACGGCGTGCTGTTCGCGGCGTACCACCTGCACACACCGTGGGTGATCCCCGCGGCACTGCTCGACACGTTCATCCTGAGCTATCCGAGTCGGCGTCTGCGCAGCGCGTGGATGGGCATCGCCGTGCACAGCGCGCAGAGCCTGGTGATCGGGGCGCTCGTCCTCACCCTTGCCGCCGGCTGAGCCATGCTCGGCTGGTGGCTCAGTTCGGTGCCCCTCGAAGGGGCGATCGTGCTCCTGCTGGCAGCGGGCGCGGTTGGCTCGACCGCCGCAGGCACGTACACTGGCCGATCTGGGCCTGAACTGCCCGGCAGCGGCGCGCCCGGAAAGATCACGGTCGCATGCGCACCGAGTGGGGCGCGCCCTCCTAGGGCAGTGGCTCAATTGGTAGAGCACCGGTCTCCAAAACCGGCGGTTGGGGGTTCGAGTCCCTCCTGCCCTGCGAGACCGGTTGTCGGAGGATGACCGGACCGAATCAGGAGTGAGGACCACCGTGACGAGCCAGACCACGTCACCGGCCAAGCAGCCGGCCGCGGGCGGTAAGGGCGGCAAGGGCAAAGGCCCGGGCCGGGTCGGTCGCAGCTCGTTGTTCTTCCGCGAGACCGTCGGCGAGATGCGCAAGGTCATCTACCCGACACGCAAGGAGCTGATCAACTACACGCTCGTCGTACTTGTCTTCGTGACATTCGTCGTGCTCG
>JBDSAK010000408.1:0-4609 GCA_039922195.1 Mycobacteriales bacterium | reverse complement strand
GGAACCCGGCCAGGGCGTCATCGGCATTGGTCCCTGTCGCGATGTGCTCGATGCCGAGCCGCTCGGCGAGCGGCCGCAACGTGTCGAGCAACTCGGCCTTGCAGAAGTAGCACCGGTCGCCGGCATTCGCGCGATAGCCGGGCCGGGCCATCTCTGCGGTCGGCGCGAGTTCATGACGGACACCCAGGCCGGACGCGAACACCTGCGCGGCGTCGAGTTCGCTCGCCGGTAGCGACGACGAGACGGCGGTCGCGGCCACGACCCGATCCGCACCGAGAGCGCGCACGGCGGCCGCGAGCAGGAACGCCGAGTCGGCGCCACCTGAGAAAGCGACCATCAGCCCATCGATCTGCGCGAGCGAGGACAGCAACTCGCGCACACCAGGCTCGTCACTCATCAGCGCGCTGATCCGGTCCAGCCACGCACCAGCGCTACGGCGCGTTCGAGGTCGAGCTCGGCGAGCCGCCCGTCCTCAGTGACCCGTCCGCACAGATCGCCCCAGACGGTCCAGCGCTCCTGGTAGGGCTCCGGGCCGGACAGCACCCACGCGGTGATTGCGGTGCGCGGGAAGTCGCCCTCTATCGCGAGCCCGGTCACCTTCGTGCCGAACCGCGGGTTGTCGTCCGCCTCTTGGAGTAGCCGTTGCAACACGGACCGCTCCGCGTCGCCGCGCTCCTGTGCCAGCCCGGGTTCGCAGCGCTCGATCGCGCGCAGCAGGTCGGCGTCGCTCTCCGCACTGTCGAGCTGGTCTAGCCGGCGCAACGCGGGCAGCGCGCGGGGATCGCCCAGGATGCTCGCCGCATGGATCGCGTTGGGGTCGGCATCATCGGCTTCGAGCTCGGTGACCAGATGGGGTACGACGTCGGCGTCGTACCGATAGGCAAGTCCGGCGAGGGCTTCGTTCCTGGTATCGGCGTGCTCGTCTCGGGTGCGCTCCCACAAAGCTTCGCGAACGTCAGGCGTGTCGACCGACGCGAGCGCTGTGCCGAGACCGAACGTCGCCCAGTCGCGGACGTCCTCGTCGTCGTCGCCGGAGAGGTTGATCAGGGCGGCGATGATCGCGTCGTCCGGGTTGTCTTCGTCGAACGCGGCGGGCAGACCCATGGCGACCTTGAACCGAACGTCTGAATCCTCATGCGCAGCAAGGGGAACCAGCAGTTGCGCGGCTCGCTCTCCGGTCTGGTAGCCGAGTGCGTGGGCCACGGCCCAGACGACGTCCGCGTCGGTCTCGTCACGAAGGATGTCTTCGCACGTCTGCAGGGCCGTATCGCGCCACGGACCGTCGTCGCGCCCGTTGCTGACCGACCCGACGAGCAGTCCGGCCACGGCACGCTTGCGTGCGTCGTCACTTCTCCCGAGCTCGGCTGCCCGCAACAACGCGTGGTCAGGCAGGGCGGCCGCCTGTCCGAGCAGCGGCCAGATGGGGTCGAGGTCGCCTTCTTCGGCGAGCTGCGTGTAGGCGTCGACGGCGCGCGCGATGAGCTCGTCGACGAGGTCCTCGTCGGTCTCGGTCATGGCATCGGCCCGGTCAGGCTCGTCGGACATCTTGTGATCGTCGCACGGTCTTCGCGGTGCGGCTCAGTTCGAGTCCTGCTTGAGCGCCGTGTCTACGGTCAGTGCCGAGGCGACCACCAGCGACCGCAGTGGCTCCGGCAGCCGGTGGTGGATCTGGACGACGTAGTTGTCCGCCGTGGTGAAAGCGGCTTTCAGCACGCCCTCCCAGGTCTTGGTGATGCGCGCGACCTCCTGACCGTTCGCGTCGATGATCGAGAAGTTCCACGCGCGCCAGTTCTCGGCCTGGATCCCGCCGATCCGCTGCCCACCGACCTCGAACGCGAATCTGATCTTGCCCAGGACGTTCTCCTGCCGGATCTGGCCGATCTCCTGGCCGGTCGGCCCGCCGACGATCACCTTGCTCTTCATGAACTTGGCCGGCCGCACGAGGGTCAAAATGATCGCCCCCTGCTGGTCGCGCACCTCGAACTTGTGAGTCAGGAACTGGTCGTAGCGGGTGGCGATTCGCAACAACTTGCGGAACGCGTTCTGGCCCACCTGCACCACCGAGCCGAGTTGGTTACCCGCCTGGTCGTAGACCGCGAACTCCTGCGTCACCTCGATGAGCTTGGCCTTCTGGTTGACCACGAGGACCGGCTCATCGAGCAGCGTCCCGCCCCCGCCGTACGCCGGCCCGAGACCCGCCTGGTGCGCAACCTGGCGCTGGACCTGTTCGGGTGTACTCGTCGTGACCGGTCGGGCCGCAGGCAACGGGCTGACCCCCTGCTGGCCTTGGTGGGCGACGTGCTCGGTCCACTGCGAGCCGTCCCAGTAGCGCTGCTCGACCTGCCCCGACGGGTCGGGGTGCCACCCCGCTGGAGGAAGCGCCGCAACCGGCTGGGCAACCTGCTGCTGCGCCTGCATCGGCTGCACCGGCTGCTGCACGTCGAACACCTGGATTGGTTCTGGCGCGACGCGGACTTCCTCGGGCTGGATCGCCATCGGCTCCGGAGCGGTCGCGACCGGGTCGACGCGGATCGGCTCGAACCCCATCGGCTCGACCTTGATCGGCTCGTCCGCCGCCACGTCAGGCGAGTCCAGGTCGTACGCCGTCGACCCGTGAGCTGTCGACTCGGCCGCGTCGGCAAAGGGCGACTGCTCGGCGTTCTGCCCCTGTTCGGCGTTCTGCCCCTGTTCGGCGTGCTGACCCTGCTCGGCGAACGGCGACTGCTCGACGGACCGCGCCTGTTCCTGACGAGCCTCGGGCGGCGCCGTCGGGAGCGGGCTCACCGACTGCACGCCCGCAGCGTGGACGTGCTCGGTCCACTTCGTGCCGTCCCAGTAGCGCTGCTCGAACTGACCTGTCGGGTCCGGGTGCCAGCCCGCGGGTGTCTCTGAAGTCGACGTCATGGCCTTACCCTGCCAGAACGACCGGCTGCACCCAAGATCCGTAGCTTGTCTTTCGCACCCGCGTCATGGGCCCATGTCCCACAGCAGCCGGTAGTAGGCGATTCGCCCCTCGTCCCGCTCGACGCCGTACGCCCCGAGCAGGGTGTCCTCCCAACCCGGCCCGTAGTTCCACTGGGTCGACCAGGTGGCGACGGCGATATCGGCCCATCGATCGCCGACGCCGAGCGAGCCCACGTCGACGTGGCCCGACCACGTGCCGTCGTCGGCGATGAGTGTGTTGGGCGCGCACGCATCCCCCTGACAGACCACGAGCCGGTCCACCGGCGGGATGTCGGCAATGAGGTCGAGTGCGTGCGCGAGGGTCATGGTGGTGTGCGGCTCGAACCAGCGCGACGGATCCTGCAGCCCGGCTTTCGCTCGCTGCTGCGCCGCCCGGACGCGTTGCTCGGCGGACCAGGAGAACGGGCATTCGTCGGCCGGAAGCGCGTCATGCAGCGCGCGCAATCCGTGACCTATCGCTGCCACCGCACGCGCCGGATCCGCCTTCCAGCGTTCGCTTACGGCACTCTCGCCAACCAGCGGGGCGGTGACCATCCACGTGCCCTGCTGGTCGCCGCCGCCGCCGAGAAACCGTGGAACCGGCGTGTACGCCGCCGCCCAGTCGAGCCGCACGATCTCCCGGCCCAGGTCGACCGGACTGTTGGCGGGTGCCCATTTCACGAAGACGCGGTCGGCGTCGTCGCCGATATCGAAGGTGAGCCCGCCGCTGTGGTTTTCCCACACCGGCTGCATCGCGCGACCCGCCGCCAGCTCACGTATCGCGTCCGGGACAAACACATCTCCGGTCGGCGCGCGGGCAATCACCCCGCGAGTATCCCAGCCCCCGTGATCTGGTGGTCGCGCGGGCGACAACGGCGAAGGGCGGCCCCGCCGAAGCGGAGCCGCCCTGTCGTCGTACCAAACGCCGTTCAGGAAACCTCGTGCAGCAAACGTTGTGCAGTGAGCGGGAGCAGGACTTAGAAGTCCATGTCTCCCATGCCGCCGCCACCGCCGCCGCCGCCCGCGGGAGCCTTCTCCGGCTTGTCCGCGATGACGCATTCGGTGGTGAGGAACAGGCCGGCGATCGACGCCGCGTTCTGCAGTGCCGATCGGGTGACCTTCGCCGGGTCGATGATGCCCGCGGCGATCATGTCGACGTACTCACCGGTCGCGGCGTCGAGGCCCCATCCGGTCTCGAGGTTGCGCACCTTCTCGACCACGACGCCGCCTTCGAGGCCGGCATTGATCGCGATCTGCTTGAGCGGTGCCTCGAGCGAGAGGCGCACGATGTTGGCACCGGTGGCCTCGTCACCCGTCAGGTCGAGCTTCTCGAACGCGGTGACCGAAGCCTGCAGCAGCGCGACGCCACCACCGGCGACGATGCCCTCTTCGACAGCGGCCTTCGCGTTGCGAACGGCGTCCTCGATGCGGTGCTTGCGCTCCTTGAGCTCCACCTCGGTGGCCGCGCCGACCTTGACGACTGCAACACCGCCGGCCAGCTTGGCCAGGCGCTCCTGCAGCTTCTCCTTGTCGTAGTCGGAGTCGCTCTTCTCGATCTCCGCGCGGATCTGGTTGACCCGGCCGGCGATCTGGTCAGAATCGCCCGAGCCCTCGACGATGGTCGTCTCGTCCTTGCTGACCGTGACCTTGCGGGCCCGGCCGAGCA
>JBDSAK010000407.1:0-3628 GCA_039922195.1 Mycobacteriales bacterium | reverse complement strand
GCTCCTGCAGGCCGCCGGGCACGAGGTGCTGACAGCCGAGGATGCGGCAACCGGAATTGCTTTGGCCCGAGACCAGCTACCTGACCTGGTATTGATGGACTTGGGGTTGCCCGACATGGACGGCTGGCAGGCGCTGCGTGAGATCCGGTCGGATCCAGGACCCGCGGCCACACTGCGCGTCGTCGCGTTCACTGCTCACGCCATGATGGGTGATCGGGAGCGTGCGCTCGCGGCAGGGTTCGACGATTATCTGAGCAAACCGATCGATTTCGCTACCTTCGCCACGAGTGTCAAGGATTTGCTGTCGTGACGCGCGAGCGCCCGTTGATCCTCGCCGTCGACGACGAGCAGGCGAACCTGGCGCTGCTCGGCAAGTTGTTGAAGCACCAGGGCTACGACGTCGCCGAGGCCCGTGACGGCCGCTCGGCGCTCACGGCCATCGAGGAGCAGGAGCCCGATCTGGTCTGCCTCGACGTCATGATGCCCGAGATGGACGGCATCGAGGTGTGCCAGCGCCTGCGTCGGCAGCCCGGGCGGGCCGGACTGCCGATCCTGTTGCTCACCGCCCTGGACCGTCCCGAGGACAAGGCGCGTGGGCTCGCGGCCGGCGCCAACGACTTCTTGTCCAAGCCATTCGACGAGAGCGAGTTGTCGGCGCGGCTGAAATCGCTGCTTCGTACGAAGGCGCTGCAGGACCGTCTCGCGGATCTGCTGGGACGCTACGTCGGTAAGAATATCGCCGACGAAGCGCTCCGTGATCCTTTCGCGGTCTCCCTGGGCGGAGTTCGCCGGCACGTGTCGACGCTGTTCGCGGACGTACGCGGCTACACCGCGCTTGCCGCGGAACAGGCACCTGAAAAGACACTCGACCTGCTCAATTGCTACCTGACCGTCGTCAGCGACGCCATCGAAAGTCACGGCGGCACAGTCGCGGATCTGCTCGGTGACGGCGTCTTCGCCTTCTTCGGCGCTCCTGTGATGCACTCCGATGATCCCGAGCGCGCAGTCCGGTCAGCACTCGCCGTGCAGGACGCTGTCATGCAACTGGAGATTCCGACCATGCCCGGCGTGCGACTGCAGACCGGAATCGGCATCACCAGCGGCGAGGTCATCGCCGGGAACGTCGGCTCTGAGCGCCGCATGCACTACGCCGTCGTCGGCGATCCGGTGAACGTCGCGGCGCGTCTACAGGTGTCGGCCGGTCCAGGCCAAATCCTCATCGATGAGCCCACGCACGCCGCGGTACTCGATCTCGTGACAACACAAGATCTCGGCAGCCTGCGACTGGCGGGCAAGGGCGACTGGGTGCGCGCCTTCAACGTGCTGGCGTTGAAGTCGACGGTGACGTAGCGCTCCGACCCCAGGGACCAGGTGGCTGACGCAGCCTAGACGGTCGGGCCGTCGACGCCCGGGACACCGGTCTCGCCCAACTGCTTGCGGCGTGCGGTCCACTCTCGCATGCGCTGCGGATACCCGGTCGCGGCAACGTCGTAGACCGGGATGCCGATCTGGTTTCCGAACTCCCGCGCCGCCTGCGGGCCGGGGATGCGGCGCCGGGTCCATTCGCCGTCTGAGGCGACGAGTACGAGGGTCATCTCGGTGACTGTGGTGCGTGGCTCGACGTAGGCCTCGACGCCTCGCCGGGACTGGGCGAACGAGGTCAGATGGTCGCGGTCAGCCGAGGAGGCAGTGCGCACCGTCCCGGCGGGCTGCTGACCCCGTCTTCGAAAGAACCTCACTGCGACCTCCTCCCACCTGCCAACGCCAGAGCGTGTGCCGCTAGTTCCGGGCTCGGGTGTGCTGGAGACTAGCGGGCAACAGCGCGACGTGCGCCCGTGTGCCGCGGGATGGAAGGATGGTGCCGCCATCCGTCGTCACAGGACCGGGAGGACACGTGGTGGAGTCACAGGCGGCCGATCTGGTCGTTCTCGGAGGCGGCAGCGGCGGGTACGCGTGCGCCCTCCGAGCGGCCGAGCTCGGCAGTTCGGTGATCCTCGTCGAGAAGAGCAAGGTCGGCGGCACCTGCCTGCACATGGGTTGCATCCCGACAAAGGCGCTGCTGCACGCCGCCGAGGTGGCTGACCTGTCTCGCGAGAGCGCCCAGTTCGGCGTCAAGACGACCTTCGACGGCATCGACATGACCGCAGTCAACTCCTACAAGGACGGCGTTGTCAGCCGCCTCTACAAGGGTCTGCAGGGGCTGATCAAGAGCCGCGGCATCACCGTCGTCAACGGTTCCGGCCGGCTGGTGTCACCGACCGCGGTCGAGGTCGACGGCGCCCGCTACGACGGCGCTCACGTCGTGCTCGCCACCGGCTCGGTTCCCCGGTCGCTGCCCGGCCTGCAGATGGACGGCCAGCGCGTGCTGAGCAGCGACGACGCATTGGTGCTCGACCGCGTGCCCCAGTCGGCCGTGATCCTCGGTGGCGGGGTCATCGGCGTGGAATTCGCCAGCGTGTGGCGCTCGTTCGGTGCCGACGTGACGATCGTCGAGGCGCTGCCGCACCTGCTGCCGCTGGAGGAGGAGAGCAGCTCCAAACTGCTCGAGCGGGCCTTCCGGCGGCGCGGGATCGGCTACGAGCTCGGCGCCCGATTCAGCAGCGTCGAGGACATCGAGCGGAGTGGTGTCCGGATCCGGCTCGAGTCGGGCAAGCAGATCGACGCCGAGATCCTGCTCGTCGCAGTCGGCCGCGGCCCGGTCTCGGACGGGCTCGGTTACGACGAGGTCGGCGTGACGATGGAACGCGGCTTCGTGCAGACCGACGAGTACTGCCGTACCAACATCCCGACGATCTCGGCTGTTGGTGATCTCATCCCCACCCTGCAGTTGGCGCACGTCGGATTCGGCGAGGGCATCCTCGTCGCCGAGCGACTCGCTGGCCTTCCGGTGGCGCCGATCAACTACGACGGTGTGCCGCGGGTGACCTACAGCGAGCCCGAGGTGGCCTCAGTCGGTATCACCGAGGCGCAGGCCAAGGAGCGGCTGGGCGCGGACAAGGTGACCACCTTGGTCTACGACCTCGGCGGCAACGGCAAGAGTCAGATTCTCAAGACCGCCGGGGCGGTCAAGCTGGTCGCCGAGAAGGACGGCCCCGTGCTCGGGGTCCACATGGTGGGTGCTCGCGTCGGCGAGCTCCTTGCCGAGGCGCAGCTCATCTACAACTGGGAGGCCCTGCCCAGCGAGGTCGCCCAGCTCATCCACGCCCATCCGACTCAGTCCGAGGCGGTCGGCGAGGCACACTTGGCCTTGGCTGGTAAGCCCCTGCACATGCACAGCTGATCGTTCCGCGCCAACTGAAGGAGTTCCCCACCATGTCGGTCTCCGTGACGATGCCCCGCCTGGGGGAGAGCGTGTCCGAAGGCACGGTCACCCGCTGGCTCAAGAACGAGGGTGACCACGTCGAGGCGGACGAACCGCTCCTGGAGGTCTCGACCGACAAGGTCGACACCGAAATCCCAGCGCCCGCCTCGGGCGTGCTGACGTCGATCAAGGTCGGCGAGGACGAGACCGTCGAGGTCGGCGCCGAGCTGGCCATCATCGGCTCTGCCGACGCCGCGCCCGCACAGGATGCCCAGGCTGAGGACGACCCGGCCGCGGACGCTTCCGCCGAGGAGGAGGGCAGCGACA
>JBDSAK010000406.1:0-11385 GCA_039922195.1 Mycobacteriales bacterium | reverse complement strand
CGGCGTGGTCGGTGAGGTAGCCGACCGCGTCGCGGTGATGTACGCCGGCGCGATCATCGAGACCGGTTCGATCCACGAGGTCTTCCTCAAGCCCGCGCATCCCTACACCGAGGGCTTGATGCAGTCGGTGCCACGCGTCGATCAGAAGAACGCGCGGCTCGACCCGATCAAGGGTGCACCGCCCAACTTGGCGCGCATCCCCTCGGGCTGCCCGTTCCATCCGCGCTGCCCGTACGCGACCGAGCGCTGCCCGGCGGAGGTGCCGCCGCTGCGCGAGGTACTCCCGGGTCGCCGCAGTGCCTGCCACTACGCGGAGTTGGTGCTCAATGGCTGACATCCTCGCGCAGGGCGCCCCGTCGCCGATCTCGGCCGCCCCGGGCGAGCCGCTGCTGCGCGTCGAGGGGCTGGTGAAGCACTTCCCGATCACCCGCGGCATCTTGTTCAAGCGCGTGATCGGGCAGGTGCAGGCCGTCAGCGGTGTCGACTTCGTCCTCAACAAGGGCGAGACGCTCGGGCTGGTGGGTGAGTCCGGCTGCGGCAAGTCGACGGTCTCAAAGCTGCTGATGGGGCTGGAGAAGCCGACAGAGGGCAAGGCGTTCTACAAGGGTCGCAGCATCTTCGAGATGAAGGGCCGCGAACTGCGCCAGCTGCGCCGGGAGATGCAGATCATCTTCCAGGACCCCTACTCGTCGCTGAACCCGCGGATGACCGTCGGCGACATCGTGTCCGAGCCCTGGGACATCCACCCGGACATGGTCAGGCCCAAAGACCGCCGCGGCCGCGCGAAGGAACTGCTCGAACGGGTCGGTCTCAACCCTGATTTCGTCAATCGCTATCCCCACCAGTTCTCCGGTGGGCAGCGCCAGCGCGTCGGAATCGCGCGAGCCCTCGCCCTGCAGCCGGAGATCATCGTCTGCGACGAGCCGGTCTCTGCACTGGACGTGTCCGTCCAGGCGCAGGTGGTCAACCTGCTGGAGGACTTGCAGAGCGAGTTCGGCCTGGCCTACATCTTCATCGCGCACGACTTGTCGGTGGTCCGGCACATCAGCGACCGGGTCGCCGTCATGTATCTGGGCAGAATCGCCGAGATCGGCGAGCAGACAGAGGTCTACGAACAGGCGTCGCACCCGTACACGCAGGCGCTCCTGTCCGCCGTGCCGATGCACGATCCGTCGATGCGCGGCAAGAAGAAGCGCATCCTGCTCTCCGGCGATGTGCCGAGTCCGGCCAACCCGCCCAGTGGCTGCCGGTTCCGCACCCGATGCCACAAGTTCCGCGACGAATTGAACGACACCCAGCGCCAGCCGTGCATCGACGAGCAGCCGGAACTGATCGACCGGGGACAAGGGCACCCGACCGCATGCCACTACGCCGCGGTCGAGCGGGTACTCTGACGGTCACGTTCGTCGCCTGAAAGGCTCCTTCCGGTGGTTGTCTTCTCTACCGTCCTGCTTGTCTCGTCGAGCCTGTTGCTGATCGCCTTGATCTTGCTGCACCGCGGAAAGGGCGGCGGCCTGTCCAACATGTTCGGCGGCGGCGTCACGTCGTCGCTGGGCGGTTCGAGCGTCGTGGAGCGCAACCTCGACCGAATGACGATCGGTGCCGCGATCGTCTGGAGTGCGTCGATCGTCGCGCTGGGCCTGTTGCTCAAGCGCTGAGCCTGTTTTTGTGAGTTGCTCGCTGTTGGGCGAGTGCGCTCGTACACTGAACGCAACCCGTCGGGGGTCGCCCGATCTCTTCTCAGGGAGTCCGTGTAGTGGCTGGTGGTAATGCCATTCGTGGCAGTCGTGTCGGGGCCGGACCCATGGGGGAGGCCGAGCGCGGCGAGACGGCCCCTCGCAAGCGCATCTCGTTCTGGTGCGCCAACCGCCATGAAACGCGTCCCTCGTTCTCCGAGGACGCCGCCATTCCCGACCAGTGGGACTGCCCGCGCTGCGGATTCCCGGCCGGTCGCGACAAGGCCAACACACCCGCGCCGCCCAAGACCGAGCCGTACAAGACGCACCTCGCCTACGTGCGCGAGCGACGCAACGAGACCGACGGCGAAGCGATCCTGCAGGAAGCCCTCGCGAAGTTGAAGTCCAAGTAATTCCCGATACCGAACGGGCCGTGGCTTTCAGCGGCAGCGTCTTGGTCACGGAACCCGGATCGCCGCGGCTCGCCGCGGCCTCTACGTCCTCGTGAGCGACGGCGCGGCATCTTCCGCTATCGGACGCCCTGCAGCGTTACGGCCGCCGATCCCGGCAGCCGGTTCGCCTTCTCCGTGCACTTCGGCCCGATTTCCGGGTGCCGACTGAAGCTCAGTGATCGCCGTGCGCCACAGGCGCCGCCCCCCGGGGCCTTCGGTGACGACATACAGCCAGCGGTCAGCCGCTGCCGCGCTGACCGCGGTGCCGGCTGGTCCCTGGTACACCGCCCAGCCGCCGCCTTGCCCGACGAGAACTGCGGCGCCGCCCCGCAGCGACACGACCTGCACGATGGCGTCGTCGATGAGGGCGGGGGCGGGGATCGTGGTCCCGATATCGGCGGGGACTTCGGGTACGCCGGCCAGTCGTTCGGGTGCCGCGCCCGCCGACCAGATCGCCAGCGAGCCGTCGACGTACCCCGCGAAGACGCAGCGCGCCGCCGTACACGAGACGGCTGCCGCCTCGCTTCGCGCTCCGGCGTCCGGCAGGTCGATGCGCCGCCACCCCTGATCAAGGCGCTCCGAGCGCCATGCCGCGGCGCGCTGCCGGACGTCGCCGGTCACCAGCTCGATGACCGAGCCGGCCAGGACGATGCCAGGTCCTGAGCTGGTGACCGCGCGCGGGCCGACGAGTAGTTCGGACGTGCTCTCGAGTGTTGTTCGGCCGGACGACTGCCGTCTCCACCTGGTCGCGTCAGGCAGCCACACCGCGGCATCCAGGCCGGCTCGATCACCTTCCCATGTCCCAGCGATCGCCGGGCCGGCCGTTGTCGCGGCCGCACCGACGAGATCGCCGGCGCCGACGCCGCCGAACGTTCCGGAGGGCTGGGGCACCTCTTCAAGACCGGACACGGAGCCGTGCCACGCGGTCCAGCGAACATTGCCGTGCGCGCCGCCCTCGGCCCCGCCCACCGCGATGATCCGCGGACCGTCCGTCGCGATCGAGCGCCAGGTCGCCTCGAACGCATACCCGCTGTGCGGGGTGAGGGGGATTTCGGACGTTGCGGTGTCCGGCGCGACGGTGGCCAGTCTCGGCTGCACCCGCTGCGACGGCGTCCGTCCGCCGACGAGGAGCAGCGATCCGTGCGGCGCCAGCACATTCGGGTTGAAGCCGTCGGGCAATTCCACCGCCAGCCAGGTGGCGTCGCGCAGGGGCGTCTGCTGCATCGGCACCCGCTGTGCGCCGCTCGAGCACGCGGCCGCCCAGAGGGCGGCACAGGCGATGACTGCTCGGGTGCGGCGATCCACTGCGCCCACTTCGTCAGGGCGAGGCGAGCCGGTTGAGCCCGGGGGGCAGCTTCGACGCGGCGGCCTGGTCGAGCAGCCAGAGCGTCCGGCGCCGACCTGCTACCGCCGCCGCCGGCACCTGCACGCCACCCGCTCCGCCGAGCGCCAACGAGACTGCGCGAGCCTTCTCGGCACCAGCCGCCAATAGCCAGATCTCCCGCGCGCTGTTGATAGTTGCCAGCGTCATCGACACGCGGTTGGCCGGCGGCTTCGGGGCGCCGTGCACACCCACGACTGCGCGCTCGTCGTACATCGCCGGCGATTCGGGGAACAACGATGCCACGTGGCCGTCCGGACCGACGCCGAGCAGCAGCACATCGAACTGCGGCACGGGGCCGTGGTCCTCAGGTCGCGCCGCAGCGCGCAACTCTGCGGCGTATCGCTCAGCCGCGGATTCCGGATCGGACGCGTCACCCAGCGCGGGTACGGCGTGGACACGCGCTGCAGCGATGCGCACGTGGTCGAGCAGCGCGACGCGCGCCTGGGTCTCGTTGCGTTGGGCTTCGCCGGCAGCCAGGAACCGTTCGTCGCCCCACCAGATGTCGATGCGCGACCAGTCGACCGCGTCACGTGCCGGGATGGCGTGCAGTTCGGCCAGGGTGGCCGTGCCCACGCCGCCGCCGGTGAGGACCAGGGATGCAGTGCCGCGCGCGGACTGAACGTCGACCAGGCGCGTCACGAGCCGTGCCGCGACCGCGCGGGCCAGCATCACCGCGTCGCGGTGGACGATGACTTCGGGGCCACTCATGACCGCTTTCTCGCCTTCGCCCGGGACACCTTCCCGACCGCGGCGACCGACTCGGCGTACGGCTCGTCGGGGTCGAGCCGGCGCAACTCCTCGGCGAGACACTGCGCGTCGGTACGCCGGGCTAACGCCACCAGCCGTGCCGGGCTGCCGCTTCGTTCGAGGGACGCCCGCCTACCGTCGGGGCGGGTCAGCGCGATCTCCGCGTGATCCGAACGTAGGACGACACCGGTGATGCCGGGTCCCCGCGAGGTCCGGATGACCACCGGCGCGCCGAGCCGATTGGACAGCCACGCACCCAGCAACGGAACGCTCGGGTTGCCGCTCGCTCCCGACACCTCGATCGAGCGAACCGGGTCGAAGCCGTTGTCGAGCGCGGCAGCAAGCGTGGCTCGCCACGGCGTGATGCGGCTCCACGCGAAGTCGGTGTCTCCCGGCGAGTAGCCAGCGGCCCGACGCGCCAGCGCACCGAGCGGGTCGGCTGACGCCGCTGCATCCGTGATGCGCCGCCCGGCAAGACGTCCGAGGACGCTGGCGCCGAGGTTGTCCGGGGACTCACCCGGCCACCAGAGGACGACGGGGGTGTCGGGCAGCAACAGGGGCAGCACCACGGAGTCCGCGTGCTCGCCGAGCGACCCGTAGAGCCGCAAGGTGACGTGTTCGCGTGGGCCGGCGGTGTGAATGGAGGCGTCGAGTCGGGTCGCCCCCGCCGGCGCCCGGGAGATCACCAGAAGAATCCGGCACGGATGGGCCCGAGCGGCCTCGCCGGCACACTCCAAGGCGGCCGCTGCGGATCGCTCGCTGACCGAGACGACCAGTGTGAGGACGCCGACCGTGGCCGCACCCTCTCGGCTGCGCGCGCGCGAGAGCGCGGATCCGACGGCCGCGGCGGTCGTCCGGGTGAGATCGGTGATCATGGCCGCCGCCACATTCGGCCCTCGCGGGCCAGCATGTCGTAGGCCGACTGGGGGCCCCATGATCCGGCTGGGTACTTCTGCGGCCGGCGGCCGGCCCAGTACGTCGTCAGCGGGTCGACGACCTGCCATGACAAGTCGATCTCCTGGCTGCTGGGAAACAGCGGCGGATCGCCGAGCAGAACATCGAGGATGAGGCGTTCGTACGCCTCGGGGCTGCGTTCGGTGAACGCCTCTCCGTAGGCGAAGTCCATGTTGACGTCACGCACCTCCATCGCGGTGCCGGGCACCTTCGAGCCGAAGCGCACGGTGACGCCTTCGTCGGGCTGGACGCGGATGACGAGGGCGTTCTGGCCGAGTTCCTCGGTCGCGGTCGTGGTGAAGGGCAGGTGCGGGGCGCGCTGGAAGACAACCGCGATCTCGCTGACCCGCCGGCCGAGCCGCTTGCCGGTGCGCAGGTAGAAGGGCACGCCCGCCCATCGCCGCGTGTCGACCTCAAGTCGCACGGCGGCGTACGTCTCGGTGCGCGACGAGTTGGGGATGCCCTCCTCCTCCGCATAACCGCGGACGAGCTCACCGCCCTGCCAGCCCTTGTCGTAGACCCCGAACGAAGAACCGCTTCCGAGGTCGGCGGGCAGCTTGATGGCGCCGAGCACCTTGAGCTTCTCGGTACGCAGCGCATCCGCCTGGAAGGAGACGGGCTCTTCCATGGCGGTGAGGGCGAGCAGTTGGAGCAGGTGGTTCTGGAGTACGTCGCGCGCGGCGCCGATGCCGTCGTAGTAGCCCGCGCGGCCGCCGATGCCGATGTCCTCGGCCATCGTGATCTGGACGTGGTCGACGTACCCGCGGTTCCAGACCGGCTCGAACAGCGTATTGGCGAACCGCAACGCGAGCAGGTTCTGAACCGTCTCCTTGCCGAGGTAGTGGTCGATGCGAAAGACCGACTCCGGCGTGAACACCTCGTCGAGCACGCGGTTGAGGTCGCGCGCGCTGGCCAGGTTGTGCCCGAACGGCTTCTCGACGACCACGCGCCGCCAGCTGGTCGAGTCGCCGGCCGACAGCCCGCTGCGCTTGAGCTGACCGAGCACCGGGCCGAAGAACTTCGGCGGAATCGACAGATAGAACGCATGGTTGCCGTCGGTGCCGCGGACGCGGTCGAGGTCCTGGATCGTGCGCACCAAGTTGTCGAACGCTTCGTCATCGGCGAAATCGCCTGGTACGAAACGGCAACCGGCAGCGAGCTGATCCCAGACGTCCTCGCGGAACGGCGTACGTGCATGTTCCTTCACCGAGTCGTGGACGACCTGCGTGAAGTCCTGGTCGGCCCAGTCACGTCGGGCGAACCCGGTGAGTGCGAAGCCCGGCGGTAACAGCCCGCGGTTGGCGAGGTCGTAGACGGCCGGCATCAGCTTCTTGCGGGCGAGGTCGCCGGTGACGCCGAAGATGACCAGGCCGCATGGGCCAGAGATGCGCGGCAGCCGCTTGTCGCGCGGATCGCGCAGCGGGTTGCTGCTCTCGATGGGTGCGATCGTCACGCAGACTCCCGCGCCGCCGCCAGCAGCTGCGTCGTGCCCGCGGTGCGATCGTGCAGATGCAGACTGACAACCGGACGGTCGCGGCTCGTGAGCGCGCGGATGTCGCCGAGCGCCTGCGCGAGTTGCAGCCGCCCGAGGGTGAACGGCCGGCCCGGCACCTCGATGTCGCGCTGGTTGTCTCCGGTGATCTGCAGGTAGCCGCCGAACTGCGGGCCGCCCTTGTGGTACTGGCCCGTGGAGTGCAGGAAGCGCGGTCCCCACCCGAACGTGACCTGCTGCGGCATCCGCGCTGCCAGCAATGGCCGTAACTGCGCGATGTCGGCCTGCGCGAAGCGATCGAGGTAGGCCATCACCGCGAGGTAGCCGCCGGCGGGCAGTGCGCCCAGCAGACGCGTCAGCACCTCGGCAACCGTCGACGCGCGCTGCAACAGGGACTGGTCGGCGTAGACCGAGATGGCCCCGTCGGTGAACTCCGCCACACCCTCCGGAAGGGGGCCGTTCTCGCCTGCCTCGTCGAGCACGGCGGACGTCGCCGCTTTGGCCTCAGAGACGTTCGGCTGGTTGAACGGGTCGATGCCGAGCACGCACCCGGCGAGCGCCGTCGCGTACTCCCAGACCAGAAACTGCGCCCCGAGCGGTCCGTGAACCAGCGTGCCGGTCTCCGGCTGCGTCGAAAGCGAGATGAGGTGTACGTCGTTCGACGTCGCCGACGCCCCTGGTGCGTCCGCGCTCTCGACCACGACCGGCAGGATGCCGCGTTCGTTCTTGCCGGTCGATTCGGCGACGAGCTGCTCGGCCCAGTCGCCGAAACCGACGAGGCCGGAGCCTTCGTCGACGATGACCGCCTTGTCGCGCCCGGCCGTCCACGCACCGCCGAGCGCGGCGCCGAGGTCGAGGCCCGGATTGCCCTCGGCCATGCCCAACTGCTGCTGCACGGCGGCCGCGTCGTCGAGCAGCTGCGCCACGTCGGCGCCGGCGAGCGCGGACGGCACCAGGCCGAACGCGGACAGCGCGCTGTAACGGCCGCCGACGTTCGGATCGGCCAAGAAGATCTCGCGTACGCCGACCTCTGCGGCCGCCTTCGACAGCGGCGAATCCGGGTCGGTGACGATGACGAAACGCCGAGCGGCTTGGGCCTCACTCAACCCGGACGCTGTCATAGCCGCCATGAAGACGCGGAACTGCGAGTCGGTCTCGATCGTGCCGCCGCTCTTGCTCGACACGACGACGACGGTGCGCTCGATGTCGGTGTCGATCACCGTGCCGACCTGGCCCGGGTCAGTCGTGTCGAGAACGACGAGTGAGACCCCCGCCGAGTTGCAGATGACTTCCGGGGCGAGCGACGAGCCGCCCATCCCGCACAGCACGATGCGGTCGAGTCCTTCGGCCTTCAGTTCGGCGGCCAACGTGTCGAGACGGGGGAGCAGGTCGCGCGAGGATTCGGGGAGATCGAGCCAACCCAGTCGCACGGTGGCTTCGAGAGTCGCCTCCGGACCCCACAACGTGGCGTCCTTGCGCGCGAGCGCTGCCGGGACGCCATCGCCGATCAGCGCAGCACGCGCGGTGTCGCGCGGCTGTTCGAGCATCGCCCCGGTCGTGACTACGGTGACCAGGTCGCTCACGTGCCGGCCGCCGATTGACCGCCGCCCGCAGGCACTGTGCCGCTCTTGACCTCGGCGCCGAACCGTTCGAGCTCGCGGACCACTCCGTCGATCAGCTGCTGCCAGCTGTCCTCGAACTTCTTGACGCCTTCGCGTTCGACGACATCGACCACGTCGTCGTAGCTGATGCCGACGCCCTGGAGGCCGGCCATGACTTCGCGCGCGTCGTCGTAACCGCCGGCCCCTGTTGCGCCCTTGATGACTCCGTGGTCGGCGACAGCGTCGAGGGTTGCCTCGGGCATCGTGTTGACGGTGTCGGGCGCGACCAGGTCGACGACGTACCGCGTGTCGTCGTACGCCGGATCCTTGACGCCGGTCGATGCCCACAGCGGCCGCTGCTTCCTGGCACCGGCGGCTTCGAGTGCCTTCCAGCGCTCGCTGCTGAAGACCCGCTGGTAAGCCTCATACGCCAGCCGGGCGTTGGCGATCGCGGCCTGACCGCGCAGTCCTTCTGCGGTCGCCGCTGTGCCGCTCTCGGTCGACTCCTTGATCAGCACGTCGAGGCGCTTGTCGATCTCGGTGTCGACGCGCGAGACGAAGAACGAGGCAACGCTGTCGACCGTGTCGACGGCCTCGCCCTTGTCGCGGCGTTCCTCCAGACCATCGAGGTAGGCGTCCATCACACCGAGGTAGCGGTCGAGGGAGAAGATCAGCGTGACGTTGACCTTGATGCCTTCGGCGATACATCTGCGGATAGCCGGCAGGCCCTCAACCGTCGCCGGAATCTTGATGTAGACGTTTTCCCGGTCGACGAGCCACCACAGCGCGCGCGCCTCGGCGACCGTGCGATCGGTGTCCGCCGACAGGCGCGGATCGACCTCGATGCTGACACGACCGTCGACCCCGGCAGTCGCGTCGTACACCGGTCGCAGCAGGTCGCATGCTTCGCGCACGTCAGCCGTCGTGAGCGCCCGCACCGCCTCACCCACGTCGACGCCGCGCAATGCGAGGTCACGCATCTGCTCGTCGTACGCCGAACCTTGCTCGAGCGCCTTCTGGAAGATGGTCGGGTTGCTCGTGACGCCGACGACGTGCTTGTCGCGCACCACCGCCGCGAGGCTGCCGGTGCGCAGCCGTTCGCGGGAAAGGTCGTCGAGCCAGATCGATACGCCGGCCGCGCTGAGGTCGGCAAGTGGGTCGCTCATGTCAGTCCTAACTACCGGTCGGTGCGCCGGAAAGCGCGCCGACGTTGGACAGGCTTCGTTGCGCTGCTGCGGCTACCCGGTCGGGGGTCAGGCCGAACTGCTCGTAGATCACCTGGTACGGCGCCGACGCGCCGAAGTGCTCGATGCTCACGATCTCTCCCGCGTCCCCGACGAGGTCGCGCCAGCCGAACCCGACGGCCGCCTCGACGGAAACTCGAGCCCGCACGTCAGCGGGTAGCACGGTCGAGCGGTAGCTCTGCTCCTGCGCCTCGAACCACTCGCGGCAGGGCATCGACACGACGCGTGTCGCTACACCCGATGCTTCGAGTAGTTCGCGGGCGGCGACGCAGATCTCGACCTCACTCCCGGTGCCGATCAGGATCACCTGCGGCGTGCCGCTGCTGGCGTCGACGAGAACGTAGCCACCCTTCGCGACGCCTTCCGCGCTGGCGAATCCGGCGGAGCGGTCGACCGTGTCGAGCTTCTGCCGGGTCAGGCAGAAACCCGCCGGGCGATCGTTGTGCTCGAGGATCGTGCGCCAGGCGACCGCAGTCTCATTGGCGTCGGCGGGTCGTACGACGTCGAGCCCGGGTATCGCGCGCAACGCGGCGAGCTGCTCGATCGGCTGGTGCGTCGGGCCGTCCTCGCCGAGTCCGATGGAGTCGTGTGTCCAGATGAACGTCACCGGCAGGTTCATCAGCGCCGCGAGGCGCACTGCCGGCCGCATGTAGTCGCTGAAGATGAGGAACGTGCCGCCGAACGGCCGCATCGTCCTGGTGAGCGCCATGCCGTTCATCGTCGAGGCCATCGCGTGCTCGCGGATACCCCAGTGCAGCTGCCGGCCGCCGGGGGAGTCGGGCAGAGCGGGATCCTGGCCCTTCATCGTGGTGTTGTTGCTCGGCGCCAGGTCGGCCGAGCCGCCGGCGAGTTCGGGCATCAGCGGTGCGACTGCGTTGAGAACCGTGCCGAAAGCCTCGCGGGTGGCGACCTTCTTGCCGGCTTCGAAGGTCGGCAGCGTCTCGGCGATGCCCTGCGGCAGCCGGCGCGTCAGGATGCGCTCCCGGTCGGCGGCCCGGTCGGCGTGCGAGTCGGCCCACTCGGCGTACTGCTTATCCCAGTCGGCGTGCAGTTGCGCGCCGCGGTCGACGGCCTGCCGGGTGTGCGCCAGCACGACTTCAGGTACGTCGAAGCTCTTGTCGGGGTCGAGGCCGAGGATCTTCTTGACCAGCGTGACCTCGTCGGCGCCGAGCGGTGATCCGTGCGCCTCGCCGGTGTCGACCTTGTTGGGCGAGGGGAAGCCGATGTGGCTGCGCAGCGCGATCAGTGACGGCCGGCCGCGCTCGTCACGGGCAAGCCGGAGGGCTTCGCGTATCGCGTCGAGGTCCTCGGCGTCGTCGACCCGCAGGGTGTGCCAGCCGTACGCCGAAAAGCGCGCCGTCACGTCCTCGCTCCAGGCGATCGACGTGTCGCCCTCGATCGAGATGTGGTTGTCGTCCCAGATGTAGACGAGGTTGCCAAGGCGCTGGTGGCCGGCCAGGCTCGCCGCCTCGTGCGAGATGCCTTCCTGCAGGTCGCCGTCGGAACACACGACGTACGTCGTCCGGTCGAACACGCCCGTGCCTTCGGCGTCCCACATCTGCGTGGAGCGGCGGTCGGCCATGGCCATGCCGACGGCGTTGGCAAAGCCCTGGCCCAGCGGCCCGGTCGTGGTCTCGACGCCGGGCGTGTGGCTGTACTCGGGGTGGCCGGGCGTGCGGCTCTCGAACTGCCGGAAGCTGCGCAGGTCGTCGAGCGAGAGGCCGTAGCCGGTGAGGAAGAGCTGTGCGTAGAGCAGCATCGACGCATGTCCGGCCGACAGCACGAAGTGGTCGCGGCCGGCCCATTCCGGGTCGCGCGGGTCGTGGCGCAGGAAC
>JBDSAK010000405.1:0-2617 GCA_039922195.1 Mycobacteriales bacterium | reverse complement strand
AGTTGACGCCAAGCTTTTCCAGCCATGCATCGTCATCGGACAGCGGTGGGATCGACGCCGTGCCCTGTACCAAGACGTACTCGGATCGTTCGCTGAACCCGTGGGCGCGGGTGTGGAACGCGAGGGCGACATGCGGGTTGTCCCGCATGCGCTCGAGCTTGCGCCACATTCCGACCGAGCTGTTCACATTCACGGTGCCGCGTTCGGGATCGCGCAGCGCGAAGTTCGTGACCGGGGTCACGACCACTCCACCCGCCGGCGTCACGTGTGCCAGCGCGACCGCCTGGTCGCCGCCGAGGATCTCGTCGATCGAAGGCGGCCAGCTCGTCATGTTGGCGACAGCGACTACGGAACGTAGACGCCCTGGCGGGCGAACAGCGTGTTCGGGGTGGTCGACACCTGGCCGTCGGCGCCACCGTCGTACACGCTCACCGCTCCGAGCTCGAGCACCGCGCGCCGCCGCTCTATGACCGCTGACGGCGACACGGCGTTGAAGCTTGTGTTGACCGCGCAGGTCGCGCCCACCGACGTGCTCGCCGTTGCCGCGCACGGGACATCGATCGGGAACGGAATGTCGACGACGGTCGCCGGCTCGGTGCCAGAGGGCCCGTTGTTGCGGTCCGTCATGCGCAGGCCCGAGTCCACCCGCAGCTGACCGGTGTAGTCGGAGAGCCCGGCCTTGTTGCGGACGTCGGTGATCGACACCGTGACCTCCACGTCGGCCTCATTCTCGGGCGTCGAGGGATTCCCGACCACCACGCCGTACCGCACCGAGCCGGCCGAGTTGGCGGCCTGGCCGTTGGCGTCAGGCGACCCGATGGTCAGCTGACTGGAGGTGAGCTGCGGCGGGTTGCAGGATCCGAAGGCCAGAGGCGGGCCGTGCTGGCGGTTCGGGCTCGAGCACTGCTCGTAGGCGGGCACGAGCGCGACGCGGAGCGGCGTTGCGCCCTTGGGCCGCGGGTATCCGCCCGCGAGGTAGTCGGCCGACAACTGGTAGCCACTCGGCACCACCTTGGGCGCGGAATCTTCGACCAGTCCGCTGAGCGCCCCGGGCGACTCGAGCACCGGGAGCCGCAGCTCGAGGTTCGAGACCGTGACCGGCCCCTGGCCGTTCGAGTTGCGCCCGTAAGGCTGATCGGCCGGCAGCATCTCGAGCTTCGCGACGTGCCCGGCGGCGAACTTCCAGCCGTTCGGGTGGAGCTGGAACACCTGCCGTGTCGCCTCGGTGCCAGAGCTGATCTCGGGCCGGTAGAGGCCGCGTGCGACGAGCGTCTCGTTACCGCTGACCGGGTCGACGTCGAGCAGGCGCGCCGCCACCTGCGAGGTCGGGCTCGGCGAGTTGATGTCGGCGACGACCGTGGTCGAGCCCATCAACGTGAACCCGGCGGCCGGAGCCGGGTCGAGCCGGTACGTCGCGGTGCCGGCCTGGTCGGCTCCGGGCGCCGTGGCGCATGCGCCGCCACCGGCGATCGGGTCGAATGCCGAGCCGGCCTGATCGCTCACCGAAGGAGCGATCGTCTTGGCCGCGGGACCCGAGAGGCGTACCTCGCCGGGTGCGAGGGATGCCCACGTCGGAGCGCGGAACGGAAGGTCCGTGTTCGGGTCATCGAACGCGCCGGTCGCTCCGCCCGAGGGCCCGCCACACGCCTGCGTGAGGGTCTGGACGCCCTGGACGGGCGCCGGGCCGGTGCCCTTCACGTAGAAGTCCATCCAGTTGTGCAACTGGCGGCTGCGGAAGGTTGCGTCCGGGCCCTTGTTCTGACCGCGCTGGTGGCCGTGATCGTTGAAGATCAGCGATACCGGCGTACCGGGGTGCGTCGCGCGTGTGCGGTTGTAGAAACGGATCGCCTCGTCGGGCGGAAACAGGTCGTCGGTCCAGCCGTTCGAGATCAGCAGCGGCGCCGGTGCGGTCGAGTCGTCTAGGTAGTACGACGAGTGGTGCGTCGTCAACTCGTCGACGATGTCCTGTGACAGCGGGTTCTGATCGTAGGGCTCGCCCGCGTTGATGGAGGCGTACCAATTGATCAGGTCGGCATCGGGATCGGTCCCGGCCGGGGCGTAGTTGCTGGTCGCCTGGCCGACGGCGTAGAGGCCGGACACGAACGACTGCTTCATCACGCCGATCCGCCCGCGCTGCAGGTAGGGCGAGTCGACGACGTAGTCGAGAGTGTGCCCGTTCGGCTGGAGCGAATACGCGAGATCAGTCCAGGGGATGTCGGGCTGGGCCGCGGCGATCCGCATTGCCTTGCCGCCGTCGCTGACCCACGGGATCAGCGTCCCGTCGCCCGCCTCGATCATCTTGCGGTCCTTGAGCGCCGCGAGCGCCATCGAGAGACCGCCGCCGTAGGAGCCGCCCGTCGATCCGATCTTCTGCGGGTGAATCAGACCCTCACCCGCAGTCGCGCCGGTCGCGGCGCGGTCGGCGAGAGCCTCGAAGATCTCCTGCGCGTCGCGCACCTCGAAGCGGGTGTCCATCAGGTGGTTGTAGCCGTCGACACACACGGGCTGGGTGCGCTTCGGGTCCGTCCCACCGCACGAGTTGCCCCACCCGCGGTCACTCATCGAGAAGGTCGCGTAGCCGTCGGCGATCCAACCGCCGGTCGTCGGGCTGAGTTTC
>JBDSAK010000404.1:0-12471 GCA_039922195.1 Mycobacteriales bacterium | reverse complement strand
ACCGGGGCGGGCCGACTCTCGCCGGCCCGCCCCGGGCTCACCTCAACTCTGAGGTGCTTGCGGTTTGCCGGCACCCACTTTGTCGCCTGAGTTCTCGACGTTGACGCCGTCGTCGATGACGTGGAATCCGTACGCGAGAACGCCCATCTCGGTCTCGTCCAGACCGGTGAGCTCGTCGAACTCGTCGGAGCGAATGCCGCCCTTGGTCAGCTTGTCCTGGATTTTGAAGAACGCGAAGGCCAAACCCCCGCCGAAGACGATGATGACCACCGCACCGAGTGCCTGAGCGCCGAGCTGGCCCCAGTCGCCGTACAGCGCGCCCTTGATGCCTTCGCTCGTCGAGCCGTTCCACGCAGCTCCGTAGTCCCCGTTGGCAAAGATGCCGACGGCGAGCACCCCGAAGAGGCCGTTGACGCCGTGGACCGAGATCGCGCCGACCGGGTCGTCGATCTTCAGCACCCGGTCGATGAACAGAATCGAGTGGATGACGAGGACCGCGGCGATCGAGCCGATGAGCGCAGCGGCCCACGGCTCGACGAAGGCGCACGGCGCCGTGATGGCAACGAGACCGGCGAGCATCCCGTTCGCGGCCATACCCGGGTCGGGCTTTCCGGTCTTCCAGAAGATGTAAACCAATGCGACTGTCGCACCGAACGCGGCGGCGATGGCGGTGTTGGCCGCAACCGTTGCAAATCGGTTGTCAGTCACCGCGAAGGTAGACGCAGCGTTGAACCCGAACCAGCCGAACAGCAGGATGAACGTGCCGAGCATCGCCATCGGGATGTGGTGGGCGGCGAGCGTGTTCACTTCGCCGTTCTTGCCGTACTTGCCGATGCGCGGTCCGAGCACGATGGCACCGGCCAGAGCGGCCACACCACCCATCGCGTGTACGACGCCCGACCCGGCGAAGTCGACGTACCCGGCACCCAGGCTCATGGTGTCCCACGTCTTGGCGAGCCAGCCACCGCCCCACGTCCAGGCGCCGAAGATCGGGTAGTAGATGGCGCCGCAGAAGATGCCCCAGCCCATGAAGCTCTTGAACTTCCACCGCTCGGCCATCGAGCCGGTCGGGATCGTGGCGACGGTGTCCATGAAGGCGACCATGTACAGGAAGAAGGCGAGCACGGCGACTGTCCCGGCCTTGTCGCCGATGAGCATCAGCGGGCCCTTCCAGAGGAAGACCCAGTTGCCGCTACCGATCAGCGGTCCGCCGATCGCCTCGTTCATCCCGAAAGCGCCGTAGCTGAAGCCGCCGAACATGATCGGAAAGCCGATCGCCATGAACGCAACGAAGCCGAGACCGAAGATGGCGAAGTTCGTCGTCACGACGTGTGCAGCGTGCTTCGCGCGACAGAAACCGGTCTCGACGAGCGCGAAGCCGGCCTGCATGAAGATGACGAGAATTGCGCCGATCACGACGAACAACAGGTTGATGCTGATGTCGGTGTGGCTCAGCTCGGCGCTCGGCGTACCGCCGCCATCCAGTGCGGGGTTGACCGCTTGGGCGAACGCACTCGCGGCGTTCGCGAGGACGAAGCCTGTAGTTATTGCCGCAGTGGCTGCGGCTTTCCATCGCAAACGCACGGTGCCTCCTAAGGGTGTCCAATGTGCTGACACCGACGTTAGGGAGCCGCCGTTTCCACTGAGTGACCCGCGTGTTTCGGCGTTGTAGCAAGTGTGTGCGAAACGCGCCGGAATCGCTGGCGACCCGGGCGCACGCCGAAGCGCAGCGCACGCTCGAGCCTCTCCTTGGTCGCGTCATCCAGCTTTTCGCCGCGCTTGTCCGTTACGGCGAAGGTGTCGTGCGCGATGTCGTTCATCGTCGATGCGCGCGCGGTGTGCACGTTGGCCCCCACACTCGCGAACGCCGCGGCGATCGAGTGCAGCAGGCCTGGACGGTCCGGGGCGGCTATCTCGCACATGGTGTACCAGGGCGAGGAGACGTCGTCGTACTGCACATTGACCTGTACGACGCCGGCGGTCGGCCGATCGGCATGCAGGCCGGCTCCGATGACCTCGGCGAGTTCGGCGACAGGCGGCACGCTCTGCGCGCGCACCACGAACGACTCGAGCGCTAGGCCGTCCGACCACGTCGCGATGTCGGCGGCCGCGATGTCGAGATGCAGTTCGGCCAGCGAGCCGGTGATGTGCGCGAGCAGTCCTGGCGTGTCGCGGGTGACGACGTCGATGCGCCACTCACCTTCGACGACAGGGGCAACATCGATCCGCACAGTCCCGCGCCGCGGCATCGGGTCGAGCAGCGTGGCCTGGTGCGCGACGGTCGCGGGTTCCTGCCGGAGCAGGTAGCCCTGCGGCGCGTTGTGGATCCGCCGCGCCGCAGGTGACTTCTTCTCGGCGAGCCGCATCGCGGAGGCGCGGCGTTCCTGCACGTGGTTGCGCGCGCTGCGCGAGGTCAGCTCAGGGTTCCGCAGCGCTTCACGAATGAGCTGGAAGAGGACGTCGAGCCGTCCCCGCCGTCCCGGCTCATCGTCGTCGCTCGCCACCGACACGATGTAGAGCGCGGTTGCGCGCTCGAGCGTGTGCAGATGTACTGCGAGCTCGAGCACCGACTCTTCAGCGAGACCGTCGAATCGGCCGGTCGAGCCGAGCAGCAGGTCCCGGTCGGCGACCAGCGCTGCGACGTGCTGCTCCGCCGCGGCACCTAGACCCAGCCGCTGGGTGAGCTTGCGCGCGGCGATGACTCCGGCGGGTCCGAAGCCGGCCGAGTCGATGACGAGCGCAGCGAGCAGCAGCCAGTCGGGGTGTTCGAGAGAGGCAAACGCCGGACGCGCGCGCTCGTCGCGGATGACCACGCGGCGGACCGACTCGACCAGTCGCCACCGCAGCGCGCTCACGGGATCGAGCTCGGTGGCGTCGTTGCGGCGGCGCGCGAGGGATTCGGCGAGCTCGGGGAGTGCCCGTTCGAGGATTCCGGTGACTTCGAGGAGGCGCCACGATCGCGCGTCACCTTCCCGCAGAACCTCGAAAAGCTCTTTGGTAGCAGTCGAATCCCAGCGGACGGGCGTCTCCACCTCGTCCGACACCCACCGCAACAGCCGCTCCCCGGGCGAGGCACTCGCGCAGAGCCGGGCCGCGCGCAACACCACGTGCAGCAATTCGTGATCCGGTGGTGTGGCAGCGAGATCGACGATCCCCTCACGCTCGCCCAGCCAGCCTGCAGCCGGCTTCGGCTCCGGCTTCGCCGCCTTGCGGGCGGCGCGAACCTTGACGAGGCGCAGCCGCAGAACCGGCGGCGTGATCAGCGTTGTAGCGAGCACCACGATGAGGAGTGCGCCGTACACGTCTGCGCCGAGAATGCCCTGCTGCAATCCGATGGTCGCGAAGATCAGGCCGACCTCGCCGCGCGGCAACATGCCGAGCCCCACAAGCAAACGGTCGCCACTCGAACGTCCGACGACGTAGCCCGCGGCAATCTTGCCGACGGCGGCGACGACGAGCAGCGCGCCGGCCAGCAGGAGCACGGACGGGCGCGCGATCTCGCTGAGTCTCACTTGCACGCCGATGAGCAGGAAGAACACCGGGATGAACAGATGCGCGATCGGGGTGAGCTCGCGGCGGATGTGATCGGCGTTGCGGCAGCGAGCGAGCGCGAGTCCGGCAACGAAAGCGCCGACGACCGGTGCGAGCTTTGCCGCCGACGCGAGGCGCGCAACCGCGAAGGTGAGCATCAACGCGAGCACCAGCATCGTCGCGGCCGACCGGCTGCGTGACTCCACCCAGTCGGCGAGCTTGGGGATCAGGTAGATTGCGCCTCCGCCGACGACCAGCAGGAAACCGATCGCCAGGCCGATGGTGCTCAGCACGAGGTTGGCGGTGACCGCGCCTCCTGTCGCGACCCGCACGACGACGGTGAGGACGACAAGGCCGAGAACGTCGTCGGCGACCGCCGCGCCGAGCACCGTGCGCGCTTCGACGCTGGTCAACGCGCGCAGGTCGCCGAAAACGCGGGCGGTGATGCCGACGCTCGTGGCCGTCAGGGCCGCCCCGAGGAAGATCGCCGTCATCTGCTGCTGGCCGAGCGCCGCCGCGACACCGTAGCCGCCGGCGAACGGCAGCGCTACGCCGACGAAGGCGACAAGCATCGCCTTGCGGCCCACGGCGGCGAGCTCCCGCAAGTCCATCTGCAGGCCGACTTCGAGCAGGAGGACGATGACCCCGAGCTCGGCGAGGCCCTGCAGGATCTCGTCGTGGCCGATCAGCGTGAGAACCGATGGTCCAATCAGGATGCCGGCGAGGATCTCGCCGACGACAGTCGGCAGTCCTATTCGCTCGCTGATCTCCGCGGCGATGAGTGCGGCCACGAGCACCACCGCCAGATGGAACAGAAACTGGTCCACCTAGTCGTCCTCACCGCGCAGGCGCCAGCCCCGGCTGCGGACGGTGATGATCGAGTCGCTGCCGAGCGCAGCGCGCAGGCCGACGAGCACGCTGTCCACACGGCGATCGGACAGGTCTCCGAGCCCGGCGATGCGGACCAGTTGTTCCCGCGACAGCACCCGGCCGGGCGCGGCCTTGAGGGCGTCGTAGACGGCAGCCTCGCGTGGGGTGAGGTCTCGGAGCATGTTGCCGACGGTAGGAGCAGCGGTTTTCCGGACTGGGTCGTTCCGGTTACAGCCGTGTGACGAGTCGGTGCGGTCGGTCAGTCGAGCGCCTCAGGCATCGAACGCAAAAATCCTGCTCAGACGCGTTGCATGGAGCAACCTGGCGACGGCCGGCGAGGCCTCCACGACCCTCAGCCGACCGCCGCGATGCTGGCACCGGCGCAGGGCCGCGATCAGCACGGCGAGCCCGGTCGAATCCATGAACGCCGTACTCGTGAAGTTCATATCGATCACACAGACGCCACTGTCCGACACTGCCGCGAGGGCGGCGCGCAGTTCTGGTGCGGTCTCCAGATCTACTTCCCCGGCGACATCGACGATGGCCGATCGGCTGCTACTTACCGTCACGTCGATCTGAATCGTCGCCTGCGTGTTCGAGCGCTCAGGAAGCTGGGGGTTCGCGTCCGTCTGGGGGTTCCGGGTCATGTGCCCATGGTGCCGGGCACGTATGACGGAACGACTGCCGAGAACTTTGCGTTTTCGTGACGATCCGAACCTTCATGGAATCGCAATACGGCGGCAAGACGACCGCAGTGTCCGTCGCGCACGATGGGAGAAACCGGCAGGAGGCCAGATGGCGAAGCACGTCCTTACCGTCGAGTCGCATGCCGACGGCGCGCTCGTTATCGGCATGAACGGCGATTTCAACTCAATTGCCGCGAATGCACTGCTCCGAACCGTGGCGATCGCAGCGTCGACCGGGGTGAGCAGGTTGGAGCTCGACCTTCGCGGCGTCACCGAGTCGTCCGCCGAAGGGCTGCACGCCGTCACTTCATGCCGGCGCCTTTCGACCCGGTTTCCGCAGGGCGTCTGCTTCCGAGTCAGCCGACTGGGACGCGACCTCTTGCTGGCATCGGTGTCGGCGGATCCGTTGCCGGTCGCAGCGGCCCTGGCTTCCGCCTAGCATGGCGCCCGATGGCGCTAACCCTGCTGGTTATCGAAGATGACGACCGTATCCGCACGTCCCTCTCACAGGCATTCCAGGACGAGGGGTACACGACCCGTTCCGCTGCGACCGGCGAAGAGGCGCTCGGCTTGTTCGAGCGACAACCCGCCGACGTAGTGCTCGTCGACCTCATGCTTCCGGGAATCGACGGCTTCGAATGCGTGCGCCGGCTCCGACAGGTCAGCAATACACATATCGTCGTGGTGTCGGCTCGTGCTGACGCGTTCGACGTGGTGGCGGCACTCGAGGCCGGCGCGGACGACTACGTCACCAAGCCCTTCGAAGTAAAGGAGATCGCCGCGCGAATTCGCGCCCTGCTCAGACGCGCGCGAATGGCCGACACGCGACCGGCGTCCACGGCCATCACAGGCAACCTCGAGGTACGCGCAGACGAGGGACTCGTCCTCGTCGACGGGGAACCGGTACACCTGACACCGACCGAGTTCCATCTGCTGACAGAGCTGACCGCCGTACCCGGCCGCGTGTTGAGCAGAGAGACTCTGCTCGAGCGCGTCTGGGGCTACGGGTACTTCGGTGACGAGCGTCTCGTCGACGTCCACGTCCGCCGGCTTCGCACGAAGATCGAAAGCGACCCCGCAAATCCAGCGGTCATCCTCACCGTGCGCGGTCTGGGCTACAAGGTCCAGCCCTCGTGAGACGGCTCGGCCGGCTCGGCCTGCGCCGCCGCGTGACGGTCGCGTTCGCATCCGGGGCATTGCTGGTCGCCGCGGTGCTTTCCGCGGTTACTTACGAGCTGTCACGCACCTACCTACTCCGGCAGCGCGAGAGCTCGGCGACGAGGCAGGCTTTCGTCAACGCTGGGTTCGTTCGTGACCGCCTGCAGCAGGGACAGATGGACGTCGCGCCGATTCTCGAGTCGCTTGGCACGACCGAGGATTCACGATCGTTCGTCCGGGTGCGCGGACAGTGGTATGCCACGACCGTGGCTGATGCGGCCGACGTACTCCCCGAGAATGTCCGCGCAGTTGTCGCTGACGGATCGGCCGTGAGCCGTATGTACGAGACCGCGGCGGGTCCTCGCTTCACCATCGGAGTTCCGATTCGCGCGGTGGACGCTCACTACTTCGAGGTCTTCTCGCTCGACGAACTCGAACGGACGCTGCGAATACTCACGAGTTCGCTCGTCGCGGCCGCAGCGGTGGCCGTGCTCGCCGGAGCAGCCTTGGGCCATCGCGTCAGCGGGCGTGTCCTGCAGCCGCTCGACGACGTCGCTACAGCCGCGGCCGAGATCTCCGCTGGGCGCCTCGACACGCGCCTACCAACGGCAGAGGGCGAGCTCGGAGTCGTTGCCACCTCGTTCAACGCGATGGTTGCGGCCCTGCAGCAACGCATCGCCCGCGACGCGCGGTTTGCCTCCGACGTCTCGCACGAGCTGCGCTCCCCGCTCACGACACTGTCGACATCGCTGAGTGTTCTTGAGGCGAGACGGGACGAGCTGACGCAACCTTCTCGGCAGGCGCTTGACCTACTGCGCGCCGAAGTCGGCAGGTTCCAGACACTGGTGGCGGATCTGCTGGAGATTTCGCGTCATGACGCGGAACTCGACGACTCGGTGCTCTCCCTCATCAGTCTGGACGAGCTGGTGTTGCATTCGATTCCTCGAGAGCGACTGCCTGATATTGCCCTTGATCTGTCCGCCGGACCGGACCGGGCACTGGTCATGGGCGACAAGAGGCGTCTGCAACGGGTGGTGCGCAACCTGACCGACAACGCTGATCGGCATGGGGGAGGCACGGTCCGTGTCGGCGTCGTGCGGGACGGCGACGAAGTTCGGCTCGAAGTGGATGACGCCGGCGCTGGCGTTGCGGCCGCCGAGCGGGACCGCATCTTCGAACGCTTCGCACGCGGCCTGCATGCTCGTTCCGGAGATGACGGCGGCACGGGCCTTGGCCTTTCGCTGGTCGCGGAGCACGCCCGCGTGCACCACGGCCGGGTATGGATAGAGGACCGGCCGGGCGGCGGAGCCCGGTTCATCTTCGCGCTCCCGGCAGCGCGCGAATGAACCGTCTCGCGGGTGCGGCGTTCGTGCTGCTACTCGTCTGCGCGTGCGGCGTACCCGAGGACGCTGCGCCCCAGCGGATTTCCGATGAAGACGTCCCTTTCGGACTGCTCTCGTCCGCGTCGTCCGGGACAACCCCTCCAGATGTCGGCAGCAACACCCTCTCGGTGTTCCTCGTGCGTGGGGAGCGACTCGTGCGCGTGCAGCGTCGCGCTGCCAGCACGCCGAGCGCCGCCCAGGCGCTGGAACTGCTCGGTCGAGGTCCCACGGCTGCTGAAGCCCAGAACGGTCTGGGCACGGCGACCCTCAGCGCCGCACTGTCGGCGACCCCTGGCCCCGCAACGGGCGTCGTGACGGTCGATCTGGGCGAATTGATCGACGAAGTCTCGACGCAGGTACAGGTGTTGGCCTTCGCTCAAATCGTGTACACGTTGGTCGAGCTCCCCGACGTCGACGCGGTCGCTTTCACTCTCGACGGCGGGCCGGTCGATGTCCTCCGCGGAGACGGCTCACTCGCTGACGGCCCGATAACACCTGCTGACTACCCCGAGTTCGCTCCGTTGTAGACCATATGCGTCGAGCCGCCATGACACCGCGCGCGTCTCAGCGCAGGTCACGACGGACGAATACCCAATGGCCGAGCGTGACGGCCCCCGCAATCGCGATCAGCGGTATGACGAACGCGGCCGCCGAGGCGCCGTACACGAGCGTATTTCGGTCGAGGTAGGCATGCCAGGGCGTGAGGAAGCGCAGCCAGCGCAAGGACGGGCTGAGAGCGACAATGCTCTGCGCGAGGTAGCCGGCAATGGCGAGCGCGGCCGCCACGGCGACCGCCGGGCCGCGGCGGCCGGTAAATGCTCCGACGGCGAACGCGACGGCGCCATGCACGTGCGCAAGCACCAGCATCGCGGCGCATCCGCCGGCGAGGCGGGTCAGCTCGATGCCCTCAAGCGCGCCGACAGGTCCGGCAACAACGATCACAGTGAGCGCGAACAGCCCGACGAGAGCAGTCAGCATCGCGAGGTTCGCTGCGTACCGCTCGACGTACACGCGTGTCCGCGTGACCGGATGGGCAAGCAGCGGCTCGAGGATGCCCGCCTCTTCTGCCCCCCCAATCGCGTCCGAGCCAGCGCTGATCGCGAAGACCAGCATGACGAGCGGCGCCAGCAGCGCAAACAGCCGCCCATGCAGGTAGCCGGCAGGCGAGGTCACCGGCACGTTCGGGTCGTAGCCGACGATTACCTTCATCGATTCGGGCAGACCCTTGATGACCTCGTCAAAGCCGGCTTCGTTGCGGATGGACGGATACAGCGCGGCCGTGAACGCTACGAGGACCAAGACACCGAGCGCCCACCACAGCATCGACCGGCGCCTATCGCGAAGCAACCGCGTTGCGACGATCACTGGGAACCTTCGTAGAAACCGAGGAAGATCTCCTCCAACGGCGTTTCATGCGTGACGATCCGGTCTACCTCGAACTGGGCAGCCACCTTGATCACAGCGTCGACCGATCCCTCGACCGTGATCGTGATGATGTTGCCGTCTGCGCTCGCATCCACCACCCCGGGCAATGCTGCGAACGCCGCGCAGTCCGCTGCGCCAGTTGTCCGCAGCTCGATGCGCTGCCTCGCCTGCTGCCGTAGCTCGTCGACTGTTGCGATACGGACGAGCCGGCCGGCCCGGAGGATCCCGACGCGGTCGGCGAGTTCCTCTACCTCCGGCAACACGTGGCTGGACATGAGGACGGTCGCGCCGTCGCTGACGAGTTCGCGGACCAGGAGCGCGAATTCGCGCTGCAGCAACGGGTCTAGGCCCGAGGACGGCTCGTCGAGTACGACGAACTCGGGACGATGAGCGACCGCCTGGACGATGCCTACCTTGCGCCGGTTGCCGGTGCTCAGCTGGCCGACGGGTCGAGTCGGGTCGAGCTCGAAGCGCTGCAGCAGTTGATCCACCCACCGCCGATCGAAGCCTCCTCGCAGCGCGCCGTAGAAGTCGAAGACGTCATTGGCCGTATGCCGGCGTGGGACTGGCAGGTCGGCGGGCAGGTAGCCGACCCGGCGGCGCACCGCGGGATCGGCTCCTGAACCACCCAGCACCGACACGCTGCCGGCGGTCGGCCGAATGAAGTCGAAGAGCAACCGGATCGTTGTCGTCTTGCCCGCGCCGTTCGGACCGAGGTATCCGAAGACTTCGCCGGCCTCGATCGACAGGTCCAGTCCGTGCAGTGCGCGCAGCGCGCCGAAGTCCTTCCTGAGGCCGCGCGCCTCGACGACCGTGGTCATGTCTCATGCACCTCGTAGACGTCGGGAATGCCGTCGGCGTCAGTGTCGGCGCTTTCCTCTTCGGCGATGCGGCGGTACGTGCGGTTGCGTGCCCGGAGAACGATGCTCGCGAGCAGTGCGGCGCCCAACGACCCGGCCAGCACCGCGACCTTGGCATGCGCATCTCCCTCGCTGCCGAAGCCGAACGCCAGTTCACCGATGAGCAGCGAGACGGTGAACCCGATGCCGGCCAGGATGGACAGGCCGACCATGTCTATCCAGCCGAGGCTCTCGTCGAGCGCGGCGCGGGTGAATCGTGCGACCAGCCACGTCGCGCCGAGGATGCCGACGGGCTTGCCGAAGATCAGTCCGACGATGATGCCGACCGCGACCGGCTCGGTCAGCGCAGACCGCAGCCCCGCCATTCCGTCGACATGAACTCCTGCCGAGAGCAACGCGAAGATCGGCACCGCGATCCCGGCCGAGATCGGACGGAAGAGGTGCTCGAAGTGTTCCGCGAGTCCGATTCCTGCCTGCGGACCGCCCTCCTCGTCGCTGCGCACGACCGGTACGGCGAACGCCAGCAGCACACCCGCGACAGTGGCGTGTACGCCGGACGCATGCACCAGCGCCCACGTCGCCGCTGCAAGCGGTAGCAGCAGCCACGATGTCCGGACGCGACGCTGCACTAGCGCGGTGAACATCGCGAACGGGAGGACCGCGCCGAGCAAGGGACCGACCGAAAGATCGGTCGTATAAAAGATCGCGATGATGACAATCGCCAACAAGTCGTCGACGACCGCCAGCGTCAGCAGGAACGTGCGCAGGGCGGACGGCAGGAATCTGCCGATGACCGCCAGCACGGCGAGCGCGAAGGCGATATCGGTCGCCGTAGGGATGGCCCACCCCCGGCCCGCGCCCTCGGTACCCCTGGTGACGAGAAGGTAGAGCAGGGCGGGCACGAGTACGCCGCCCAGCGCCGCCGAGACGGGCACGGCGGCAACGCGCGGGTCGCGCAGGTCGCCGGCGACGAACTCGCGCTTGAGCTCGAGCCCCGCGACGAAGAAGAAGATCGCCAGGAGACCGTCGGCCGCCCAGGTCGCCGCTGACAGATGCAGATGCAGTGACTCTGGCCCGATCGTGCTGTCGCGAATCGTCTCGTACGCCGCCGAGGCCGGTGAGTTGGCCCAGATCAGAGCGATGACGGCGGCGGCGAGCAGGAGCGCTCCGCCGACGGTTTCCTTGCGCAGGATCTCGGCGATACGGCGCGTCTCAGGGAGCGAGCCGCGGCCGAACATGCGCAACTGCGGGTTGGGCTGTGGGTTCACCAAATCTGCCTTCGGGGTCGACGACACAACTGCCGACCAGACTTCCCGGCGCACCATCGCCTAGCTTAGACCCGTCCATCACCCCGAACGTGGACACACCAACTGCTGTTCGCAGCAACACGTGGTGGGTCCAACTCCAGGGGCGGCGGGGACGACGGAAGCGGCGGGAGCGACGGGAGCGGCAATGACCTTTGATTCCGCGGCATTCGATGCGTTCGAGCGCACCAACTGGGAGAAGGCGGCCGCGTCCTACCTCGACGGCTTCGCGCGGCTCAGCGTCGTCACGGTCGATCCATTGCTCGACGCAATCGGCGCTTCGCCAGGAGTCCGACTGCTCGATGTGGGTTGCGGTCCCGGCGTACTGAGTCGTCGTGCTCTCGAGCGCGGCTGCGCCGTCGACGGCATCGATGTCACCGATTCAATGATCGAGATCGCTCGTTCGTCATTGCCCTCGGCGACTTTCGTGCAGGGCGACGTACAGGCCGGTTTGCCCTTTGGTGACAACGCTTTCCACGCCGTTGCGGGCAACATGGTGGTGCACCACCTGTCCCAGCCGGAGCGCGCGATGCCGCATCTACTCCGCGTGCTCGCGCCTGGTGGAAAGCTCGGCCTCACGATGTGGGACCCCCCGGCGGACAACCCGGCGCAGGGCATCTTCCCGGAGGCGGTAGCGCTTGCGGGTGCACCGACGCCGCCGGGGGTGCCGGTGCTCAAGGGTCGCCCGGACGACGCGTTCTTCACCGAGCTCCTGACCGCGGCCGGCCTTCGCGAGGCCGACGTGACACACATCCACTTCGAGTTCGTCGTCGCGCCGGAGCAGTGGTGGGATGCGGTCATCACGAGCACCGTGCTGACCGCAACGATGATCACTCAACAGACCGCGGCGGTGCAGCAGGAGATCAGGGCGGCGTACGACGGGCTCGTGCGCAGATACGTGGACGACTCGGGCCAGGCCCGCTTCCCCGGCTCGGCAACACTGGCCGTGGGTACCCGGTAGGTGGTCCCCGGTAGCAGCCATCCCCCCCATACATCGCCGGTGCCGGCACTTTGGATACTGCTCTGCGCAGCAGATTTTCTATCTGCCGGGTGCGGAGACTAAGTCGGTTAAGCCACGAAGGAGAAAGCTGCGTCGGTGCGGAAATAGGTGTTCGCTGGTCGCCCCGCTCTGGGGGGGTAGAAACAGGGCGACCAGCGAACCTGACCACTGTTGCGCATCTCAGCAGCCAGTACCCGCACCCCGACCGTAGTGATTTGTTTCCGGGTCGTCACGCATCCTCGCGATGAGGCTGCT
>JBDSAK010000403.1:0-4546 GCA_039922195.1 Mycobacteriales bacterium | reverse complement strand
CGCGGGTGGGCGACGCCGGTCGCCGCGAGCCGCGCAGTACGCCGGACCGCCGCGCCACGCGTGCACGTCGCCGGGTCCGACACCGACCTCGCCCGCGACCCGGCGGCACGAGCGGCGCGGCTGCCGTCGGTCGCGTGGGATGCGGCCAGGCGCGCAATCGCTGCGGGCGATCCGGTGCTCGTGCAATCGCCGCGCGCCGGCTACCAGCCAGGGCTCGCCTGCGAGGCTTGCCGCACCTTCGCGAGGTGCCGTCACTGCTCCGGACCGCTCGCCCGTGGGCGAGGCAACGGCGTACCTCAGTGCGGGTGGTGCGGACGCCCCGCAGCCGACTGGGCCTGCGGCGTCTGCGGTTCGGCGCAGCTGCGAGCCGCGGCGACCGGGAGCCGGCGCACCGCCGAGGAGCTGGGGCGCAGCTTTCCCGGCGTCGCGGTGAAAACCAGTGACGGGGATCATCCGATTGCGTCGGTCCCGGCCGGGCCGGCGCTCGTCGTCGCGACACCGGGCACCGAGCCGGTTGCGGACGGCGGCTACGGCGCGGTGCTGCTGCTCGGCGCGGGCAGCGTGCTCGCCCGCGCCGACCTGCGCGCGTCGGAGGAAGCGCTGCGCCGCTGGCTGGCCGCGGCGGCGCTGGCGAAGCCGGCAGCCGCCGGGGGCACGGTGATCATCATGGCCGAGTCGTCCGTGGCCGCGGTGCAGGCTCTGGTCCGCTGGGACCCCGCGGGGCTGGCCCGCCGCGAGCTCACCGAGCGCGCATCACTCGGCTTCCCGCCGGCGGTGCGCATGGCAGCAATCGACGGTACGCCGACGGCCGTGGCAGAGCTGCTCGATGTCGCTGCGCTTCCGGCCGGCGCCGAGGTGCTCGGCCCCGTCTCCCGCGGCGACGGCGAACGGGCGCTGGTTCGGGTCGACCGTGACCACGGACTGGAGCTCGCCCGAGCATTGCACGCCGCGCTGGCGATCAGGTCCGCGCGCAAGGCGGCCGAGTCGGTGCGCGTCGAGCTCGACCCGCTCGAGCTGGTGTAGACACCCCTGATGGGAGCGCAGCGGCTTGGCGACGGCGAACCGGCGGCCGGGCCGTGGCGGGCGCAGTGCGAGTGGTAAGACGTCACTGTCCGGGCGGCTCGCCGCGCACATCCCGGGCGCGTGCCTCGTACACACCGATGACATCGCCTGGTGGCACTCGTTCTTCGGCTGGACGGACCTGCTCATCTCCGGCGTGCTCGAGCCGGTACGCCGCGGTGTTGCGGTGTCCTATCGGCCGCCGTCGTGGGAGGAACGCGGCCGCGAGGGCGCGGTGGAGGTTCCCGCCGGCACCCCCTTGCTGCTCGTCGAGGGCGTCGGCTCGGGCCGCCGCGAGCTCGCACCCCTGCTCGACGGCATCGTCTACCTGCAAGTCGACCTCGACGAGATGGAGCGCCGCGACGAGGTGCGCATCGCGAAGGGCGAGGCGGACGCGGATATCGTCGAGGCGTGGCAGGCCGAGGAGTTGCCGTTCATGGCGGCGGAACGGCCGTGGGAGCGGGCGATGGTCATTGCCGGGAGTACGACGGGTGTTCCGCACGACCCTGAGCGGGAGGTGGTGATCTCCGGCTGACGCCTCGCCCCGCGTAGGGAACGGCCGCGCGGACATTTCTCAGCTCGGCGTACCCCTGGAGCGCTTTGTGGCGATGACCTCTGTGACGCCCCGTCCAGCATCGGCACCGGGCGCAAGGGCAAACCCGTCGTGAGGCGGGGGCGCAAAGCCACGGGGCCTCCGACGGAGGTAGCCCAGCTAGTGAGAGGGTTTCCCTGATGCCAACCTCCCCCCGCCGCGCCGCGGTCGTCGCCGCGGTCGTGTTCGGAGTTCTTGCGCCTGCCGTCGCCGCAAGCGCCACGCGATCAGCTCAGGGCGCCCCGGCTAAGCCGGCCGCCAAGGCTGCGCACGAGCCCGCTCACAAGGCTGCCCCGTCCGCGAAGGCCGAGGACTCCGCAAAAGGCGAGAAGAAGGCAACGGGCGAGAAGAAGGCGACGGGCGCGGAGCAAGCCAAAGCCGCGAAGGCCAAACACCTCGGCAAGTTCGTGAGCCAGGGCACCGTCACGGCCGTGAACGCCGCCGCGGGCACGGTCACCTTCACCGTCAAGGGCGGCCGGGACAAGGCGCTGCGCGGCACGCCGCTCACGGTCGTGGTGACCTCCACGACCAAGATCACCCGCAACGACGAGGTGTCGACGCTGGCCGCCATCGCGGTAGGCGATCACGTCAACGCCAAGGGCACCAAGGCCGGAGCTGTCTACACCGCGACTAGGGTCTCGGCGGCATTGCCCGAGGCCGAAGACGAAGGTGAAGAGTCCGAGGACAAGGCCGAGGCCAAGGACAAGGCCAAGGCCAAGTCCGAGGACAAGGCCGAGGACAAGGACGAGGACAAGGAAGAGTCCGAGGACAAGGACTAGCACTTCCTGCGCCAACTCCTGACAACCCGACGACTCTCGCACCCTCCGGTGTGGGAGTCGTTGTGTGTTCGCCTCCTGCCCGCCTCCTGCCCGCCGGCTGCCGACGGGAACTGCGTCCGCGCCCCGTAGACTGAGGAACTCGAATCCTGCGACTTCTGGGCGGAGCGTTCCCTCGTGGCTGTGCAGCCGATTCGGATCATCGGCGATCCGGTGCTCCGTACGCCGGCCGAACCGGTGACGACGTTCGACAAGGAGCTGCGCGTCCTCGTACGCGACCTCGAGGACACGATGCACGACGCGCCGGGCGTCGGGCTCGCCGCGCCGCAGATCGGCGTCGGCCTGCGCGTGTTCACCTACGCGACCTCGGAGGAGGCGCAGGGGCACATCGTCAATCCGGTCCTGAGCGAGTTGTCCGACGACGAGGAAGAGGACGACGAGGGTTGCCTGTCGGTGCCCGGCCTCACCTATCCGACCGTCCGTCGGCTCAGCGTTGTCGCCAAGGGTTTCGACATGCATGGCGAACCCATCGTCATCGCGGGGGAGACCGCGTTGCTCGCGCGCTGCCTGCAGCACGAGACCGACCATCTCGACGGCGTCGTCTTCGTCGACCGGCTCGACGACGCCACCCGCAAGCAGGCGATGAAGGAGATCCGCGAGCAGCTCTGGGAGACTGCCGACGCCGGCTTCGAACCGATCATCAAGGTCTCGCCGCACGCGCTGTTCGGTAGGGCGTTGTAGGTGCGGTTGGCCTTCGCGGGCACGCCGGCGGCCGCGCTCCCGTCCCTCGACGCGTTGCTCGGGTCCGATCACGACGTGCTTGCGGTCGTCACCCGGCCCCAACGGCCGGCCGGGCGCGGCCGACAGATGACCGCGAGTCCGGTCGAGGCACGAGCGGTCGAACGCGGCATCCCCGTGCTCAGCCCCGAAAAGGCTGCAGATCCCGACTTCCTCGGGGAGCTCGCCGCTCTGGCGCTCGACGCGTGCGCAGTTGTGGCGTACGGCGCACTGTTGCCGCCGGCAGCGCTCGTCGTGCCGCGGATCGGCTGGATCAACCTGCACTTCTCGGTGCTGCCGGCCTGGCGCGGCGCGGCGCCGGTGCAGCGCGCCATCCTGGCCGGCGACGAGATGACCGGTGCATCGACGTTCCTGATCGAGGAGGGCCTGGACACCGGGCCGGTGTTGGGTGTCGTCACCGAGCCGATGTTCCCGCACGACACTGCGGGCGACCTGCTCGACCGGCTGGCCGGGTCCGGCGCAGAACTGCTGAAGCGGACCATGGACGGGCTAGCAGCCGGGCGGCTCGTCGGCGTACCGCAGTCGAACGATGGTGTGTCGCACGCGGCGAAGCTGAAGCCGGACGACGTGCGCGTCGACTGGACGGCGCCCGCGATGCACATCGATCGATTGGTGCGGGCCGCGACGCCGGCGCCCGGCGCGTGGACGACGTTCCGCGACAGGCGACTCAAGCTCGGCCCGGTGCGCCACGCTGACGAGCCAGGACTGGCGCCGGGGGAGTTGCGCGATCTCGGCCCGGACGGCGTGCGTGTCGGTACGGCGACGGGTGCGGTCACGCTGACCACGGTGCAGCCCGAGAGCAAGGCGGCGATGGACGTTGCGGCGTGGGTGCGCGGCATCCGGCTCGAAACCGGCGAGCGACTTCGTTGACGCGTAAGGCACCCCCGCAGAGCAATGCCAACCGCCGCGCGCAATCGGCAACGGCGCCAGGTGTGGCGGCTCGCCTCGTCGCGTTCGACCTGCTGCGCGCGGTGCACGAGGATGATGCGTACGCCAACCTCGCACTGCCCAAGTTGCTCGCCGCATCGACGTTGGACGAGCGCGATCGCGCGCTGGCGGCCGAGCTCGGGTACGGCGCCCTGCGCGCCGAAGGCACGCTCGATCACGTCATTGCGTTGTGCATCGACAGGCCGCTCGCCGAGGTCGACAGCGCGGTGCTCGACGTCCTGCGGCTCGGGGTCTACCAGCTGCTGCGCACCCGGGTCGGCGCGCATGCGGCGGTCAACACCTCCGTCGACCTGACCCGCACGGTGGTCGGCGAGGGGGCGTCGAAGTTCGTGAACGCCGTGCTGCGCAAGGTCGACCGGCGCGGCGGCGACCT
>JBDSAK010000402.1:0-8184 GCA_039922195.1 Mycobacteriales bacterium | reverse complement strand
AGTCATCGACGACGCGCTCGGCGACGAGGTTCGCGTGACGGTCATCGCGGCCGGATTCGACGGCGGTGCACCCAAGCGCCGTGAGCAGAACACCCCCGTGGTTCGCCGCGAGCGCGAGGATCGGGTGCCGGCACAGGTGGCCGTCCCGGTGGAGCGGGAGCGCGAGCGCGATCGCGAGCGACCCAGTGAGCGGACGGGCGAACGCATCCCGGCGCTCCGGCCCGAGCGCGTACCCGCTCCGGCGCGGGTCGAGCGCGCAGAACCCAAGCGCACGCTGGTCTTCGAGGACACCGACGACGACCTCGACGTACCCGACTTCCTGAAGTAGGGCTGTTGCCGGCACAGCTGCGAGCCGCGCCGCTCGGCGAGAGTGTGCTGGCTGGGTTCTCGACGCGCGTCGGTGGGGAGAGTGTCGCGCCGTTCGATTCGCTGAACCTGTCGATGGACGTCGGCGACGACCCCGTCGCAGTCCAGGCCAACCGCGCCGCACTGGTCGCTGCGGTCGGCATCGCCACGGCGCCGGTGTGGGCCGAGCAGGTCCACGGGGGCGACGTAGCAGTTGTCACCGCGAACGACGCCGGCCGCACCGTCGAGGGCGTCGACGCCCTCGTCACCGCCGAGCGCGGCATCCTCGTGTGCATCCGCGTAGCCGACTGCCTGCCGGTGCTCTTCGCCGACCCACTCGCCGGCGTGATCGGCGCCGCGCATGCGGGGAGGCGCGGGCTTGCCGACGGAGTGCTGCACAACACCGTGCAGGCCATGGAGAATCTCGGCGCCGACGTGTCGCGGATGGAGGTACACGTCGGTCCCGGCATCTGCGGCAAGTGCTACGAGGTACCCGCTGAGCTCGCCGCCGAGTTCGACGTTGCAGTGCCTGGTGCGATCAGTACGACGCGCAGTGGCACTCCGTCGCTCGACCTGCCGATGGCCGCGCTGGGCCTGCTCGCCCAACTCGGGTTTCGCAGCGTCTCTGTCGGCGTGTGCACGTTCGAGGACCCGGATCGCTGGTACTCCTATCGGCGCGCCGCCCCCACCGGCCGCTTCGTCGGCTTCGTGACGCGGCCATGACTGCCGCTGACGACGCGCGGCTGCGCGAGTTGAGCGACAACCTCGACGCGGTACGCCGACGTATCGATGCGGCGTGCGCCGCGGCCGGCCGACGTACCGACGAGGTGACTCTCGTCGCGGTCAGCAAGACGTGGCCGTCGTCCGACGTACTGGCACTGCACAGTCTTGGTGTGACTGACTTCGGCGAGAGCTACGACCAGGAGGCGTCCGCGAAGGCGTCGTCGCTGGCGGCGATGGGGTGTCGGCCGCGCTGGCATTTCGTCGGCCGGCTGCAGCGAAACAAGTGCGCGTCGATCGCCCGGTACGCCGACGTCGTGCACGCGGTTGACCGAGTCGAAATCATCGAGGCTCTGGTGGCGGGCGCGGCGCGGGCGGGACGTGACCTCGATGTTCTGCTCCAGCTCTCGCTCGACGGCAACCCCGATCGCGGCGGCGTCGTGGCAGCGGAACTCCCGGCACTCGCCGATCGAGTGGAGGCCGCTGAGCACCTGCGGCTGCGCGGTCTGATGGCGCTCGCACCGCTGGGCGCCGCTCCGGCGGAGTCGTTCGCGGCGGTCGAAGGGACAGCGGCCGCGCTCCGAACTCGCTATCCGGGATTGCAGGACATCTCCGCAGGGATGACGGGGGACCTGGAGGCGGCGATCGCGAACGGATCAACTTGTGTGCGTGTCGGGACCGCAGTCTTCGGCCTGAGGGCACATGCACTCGATTAGAGTGGGCGGTCAGGCCAATCTGCGGAAGAGAGGAGCGCCATGGCGGGCGTGTGGCGTAAGGCCGCGGAGTATCTGGGCGTCGTCGAGCCGCAGGACACCGACTACGAGGACGACCTGGACGACTTCGTCGAGCCGGTCCCGGTCCGACCGCTGTCGGCAGAGGCGGTGCGCGCGCGCCGGACCTCAGCCGGCGTAGACCGCTACGAACAGGTCGGTTCACTGGCCGTCGACTTCGACCGGTCGCGGGCTCCCGAAGAGACAGCCGGGGCAGCAAAAGTACCGACCTACCGCATCACGACCTTCGTGCCCGCCAGCTACAACGACGCGAAGCAGGTCGGCGAGCACTTCCGGCAGAACGTCCCGGTCATCATCAACCTGACCGAGCTCGACGACCGCAGTGCAATGCGCCTGATCGATTTCTGCGCCGGGCTCACGTTCGGACTGCACGGCACCCTCGAGCGCGTCACCAACAAGGTCTTTCTGCTTTCGCCGGCCGACGTAGAAGTGACCGCGGAGGACAAGGCGCGGATCCGCGAGGGCGGCTTTTTCAATCAGTCCTGATACTTGAGTCCTGAAAACTTGAGTCCCCACCAGGAAAGCTAGGACTGCCCGCTCATGCCGGAGATCGTCAAGACCATCGTCATCGGTCTGTTGACGGCATTCCAGGTGCTGATGTTCGTCAGGTTCATCGTCGACCTCGTACTCGCCTTCAGTCGCGACTGGCGCCCCTCGGGGATCATGGTCGTGATCCTCGAGATCACCTACACCATCACCGATCCGCCGCTGAAGGCGCTCCGTCGCGTCATCCCGACGTTGCGAATGGGTAGGTTTCCGCTCGACCTGTCGTTCCTCATTTTGCTCATCATCGTCAACATGCTGATCGGCCTGGTCGCAAGCCTGTAAGTCGTCGAGCTCGATCGCAAAGGTGAAGTCATGCCGTTGACCCCAGAGGATGTTCGCACCAAGGAGTTCCGCAACACCTTCCGCGGCTATCACGAGCCCGAGGTCGACGCCTTCCTCGACGAGGTCGAGGGTGAGCTCACCCGGCTCTTGCGCGAGAACGCAGAGCTCAAGGAGCGGCTGGCCGCGGCTGCGACAGCGACCGCCGTCGTCGCAGCGCCCCTGAATGCCCCGATGGGTGAGACCGAGGAGATGCTCCGGCGCACGCTGCTCATCGCGCAGCGGACCGCCGACGAGACGGTTGCGCAGGCGAAGGCCGACGCCGATCGCATCGTCGCGGATGCGCAGGCGCACACCCAGCGGCTGCTGAGTTCGGCGCAGCACCAGGCGGCCGCTCATATCGGTGATCTCGAGGCCCGGCGCCAGTCACTCGAGCAGCACATCGAAGGACTGCGCGCCTTCGAGCGCGAATACCGCACGAGGCTCAAGGCCTACCTGGAAGCTCAACTGCGCGACCTCGAAGGACGCGCCGGTCCGACCGCTCCGGCCGCGCCTCCGGCGACCTACCCCCTGGCCTCGTTGCCCCCGGCCTCGTTGCCCCCGACGTCGGACACCTCGGCTCTGGCGTCCAGTGTCTTCACGCCACCCCCGGCGATCCCCATCGTCGATGACTCGCCAGCACGCTCATCCGTCTCGCAGACAGACATCCCGGGCGGCTTCGTGCGTCGTTCGGAGCGCTACGAGGACCCCTCGGGCCCGTAGCGCCGCATGGGTCGGCGGGCCACACGCGCCTGAATGCGCCGACGCCCGCTCCGATTGTCGGAGCGGGCGTCGGCGTAACAGGTACTGACGCGATCCTGCGGGTCTGGGGGGAGGAGGTCGCAGAAGAACGTCAGCGGCGGAAAGGATCACGAGCGGGGGGGAGGGGGAGTTGCACTCGCGAGCCTTCTAGGGCGAGGTCCGCAAGAGCGAGCACTCGTCCCAGTATCGATGCGGTCGTCTCGCCGGCGGCGACGCCGTTGGCGGTGACCATTGCGCGGTAGATCGTGGCGTAGTGACGGACGGGGGTGTCGTAGCTCCAGTCGACCGACCCAAGGTGCCGCGCCGTGCCGTGCGAACCGTTGGGGCCATCGAAGGGCCCGGTCCACACCTGGATGCCGGCGGGGCCGGCGGCGAAGTGACCACCGCGGGCCACATCGCTCTGTTCGGCTGCCTCGAGCAAGCGACGGGCGTTGCGCTCCTGCAGAACCATCGCGGGACGCACCTGCGAGGAGAGCGCGGGGGTGGCGACGGCGTTAGGGCGGAGCCGGATGCTGGCGATCGCCTGCTGCGCACTGAGCGGTAGCGCTGTCACTGTCACCGTCGCCTCCGAAATCGACTGACCAGTACTTTCGACACTTCATGCTTCGGCTCAACAGGCGGGCTAACTCATTCGGCCATTCGGGTGATTCCGCTCCTATCCGGGCAGGCGGTATGGGATGCTACGCCCGGTTTGGGCGGATTTCCATCCGCCGATCGGCCTAGCGCGGGCGTAGCGGATGGCCCGGTGATCATCCACCGGCCGGCCGCAGCCACCACCGCAGGCCCAGCTCGGGATCGTGGTGCATGGCGATGTCGATCGGGGGTTCGCCCTCGGTGCAGGTGGTCGCGAGCACCTCCTCGGCAATCTTGGCGGCGTGCTCGCGCATTGCCTCGGCGACCTCTCCTTCGGCGCTCCACCACAGCTCGATGCGATCAGCGACATCGAGACCGGAGGCCTTGCGGCTTTCCTGCACGGCGCGGACGGCCTCGCGAGCGAATCCGGCCCGGCGCAGCTCCGGAGTCAGTTCCAGATCGAGAGCGACCGTTGCGCCGGCTTCGGACGCGACCGCCCAGCCGCTGCGCGGGGTCTCGGTAAGCAGCACGTCCTCCGGTGTCAGCTGCACCCGCTCGCCGTCAACGTCGACCGAAGCGTTCCCCGACGAGAGCTGGTCGGCCAGCGCTCCGGCGTCCGCTGCCGCGATCGCCGCCGCGATCAGCGGGGTGCGCTTGCCGAACCTGGAACCGAGTGTCCGGAAGTTTCCTTTTGCCGAGAAGTCGACGAGGTCACCTTCTGTTGACAGGGCGTCCAGTGTGCTGACGTTGAGTTCGTCGGCGATCTGCGCACGCAGCTCGCCCGGCAACGCCGCCCACCCTGACCCACCGACGAGCGCCCGGCCCAGCGGTTGCCGGGTCTTCACCCCGCTCTCGGCCCGGGCAGCCCGGCCGAGCTCGACGATGCGCCGGACCAGCCGCATCTGTTCGGCGAGCTGCGCGTCGACGAGAGCGCCGTCGACCTTGGGCCACGGCGCCAGGTGCACCGAGTCAGCGACCGGCGGGCCCAGTACGGTCCAGGCGTCCTCGGCCAGGAAAGGCACGAACGGCGCCAGCAACTCGGTCAGGATCACGAGGACCTCGTACAGCGTGCCGAAGGCGTGCGCCCCGTCCTCGGTGTGCGCGCCCTTCCAGAAGCGCCGGCGCGACCGGCGGATGTACCAGTTGCTCAGGTCGTCGATGAACTCGGTGAGTCGCTTTCCCGCACGCGTCGAGTCGTAGCTGCTCAACGCGGCAGTGACCTCGATGACGGTTGCGTGCAGCTCGGAGATCAGCCACCGGTCCATCAACGGTCGTTCGCTCGTCGACGTACCGGCGGTCTCGGGTGACCACTCGTCGGTGTTGGCGTACAACACGAAGAAGCTCAGCGTGTTGCGGAACGTGAGCAGCACCTTGCGGACGACTTCTTCGAGCGTCTCGTCCCCGACGCGGCGATTGCTCCACGGGCTGCCGACGCAGAGCAGCTGCCACCGGAGGGCGTCCGCGCCGTGCCGCTCCATCGTGACGAACGGGTCGAGGATGTTGCCCAGGTGCTTGCTCATCTTTCGGCCGTCGCCGTCGACGATGTGGCCGAGGCAGAGCACCGTCTCGTACGACGACTTGTCGAAGACGAGCGTGCCGATCGCCATCAACGTGTAGAACCAGCCGCGGGTCTGGTCGATGGCCTCGCAGATGAACTGCGCCGGGTAGCGCTGCTCGAACTTCTCGTCGTTGACGTGCGGCGCGCCCCACTGCGCGAACGGCATCGCACCGGAGTCGTACCACGCGTCGATGACCTCGGGCACGCGGCGCATCTCGGCGCCGCAGTCCTTGCAGGCAAAGGTGATGTCGTCGACAAAGGGCCGATGCGGGTCCAGCGCCGACAGATCGGTGCCGGCGTACGCCGAGAGTTCCACGAGCGACCCGACGCAGACGAGGTGATTGTCGGCGCAGCGCCAGATCGGCAGCGGAGTGCCCCAGTAGCGGTTGCGCGACAGCGACCAGTCGATGTTGTTGGTCAGCCAGTCGCCGTACCGCCCGTTCTTGATGGATGCCGGATGCCAGTCCGTGTTGGCGTTTTCGCGCAGCAGCGCGTCCTTGACTGCAGTCGTGCGGATGTACCACGAGGGAAGCGCGTAGTACAGCAGTGCGGTGTCGCACCGCCAGCACAAGGGATAGGTGTGCACGAGGGTGCCCGAACGCCACATCAATCCGCGGTCGTGCAGATCCTGCTGCAGCGCCGCGTCGGCGTCCTTGAAGAACACACCGCCTACCAGCGGCACCGATGGGGCGAACTTGCCCTGCGGGTCGATCGGGTTGACCAGCGGCAGGTCGTGCAGCCTGCCGATCTCGCGGTCCTCCGCGCCGAATGCGGGGGCGATGTGCACGAGGCCGGAACCGTCCTCGGTCGTCACGTACTCGGCGGCGACGACGTAGTGCGCGCGTCCGTCGACAGGCACGAGCGAGAACGGCGCTGTGTACGTCGTACCGACGAGCTCCGCGCCGGTCAGCGTCCGAAGCACTTCGGCGTCGTCGCCGACGGCCTTGGCCAGCAGGGGTTCCGCGACGACGAGCACGTCGCCGGTGGCGGCGCGCACGACGGCGTACTGCACCCGCGGGTGCACGGCGACCGCGACGTTCGAGACGAGCGTCCACGGCGTCGTCGTCCAGACCAGCAGTGCTGCTCCCTCTTCAGTGACGGCACCACTGGTGATCGGAAAGCGGACGTGCACGCTGGGGTCGGTGACCTGAGCGTAGCCCTGCGCGACCTCGTGGTCCGACAGGGCGGTGCCACAGCGGGGGCAGTACGGCGCGACGCGGTGGTCCTCGACGAGCAAGCCGTGGTCGAAGATGACCTTCAGCGACCACCAGACGCTTTCGACGTACGACGCATCCATCGTCCGGTAGGCGTCGTCGTGGTCAACCCAGTAGCCCATCCGGCGGGACAGCTCTTCGTGCTCGCCGACATGCCGGCCGACTGACTCGCGGCAGCGGGCGTTGAACTCCTCGATGCCGAAAGTCTCGATCTGCTGCTTGCCGGTGAAACCCAGTTCCTTTTCCACCGCGAGCTCGACGGGCAGGCCGTGGCAGTCCCAGCCCGCGCGCCGCGGCACGTAGTGGCCGGTCATGGTCTGGAAGCGGCAGAACAGGTCCTTGAAGACGCGCGGTTCGGCGTGATGCACGCCCGGCTTGCCGTTGGCGGTCGGTGGGCCCTCGTAGAAGACGAACGCGGGTTTGCCGGCGTTCTGCTCGACGCTGCGGTGGAACACATCGCCGGCTTCCCAGCGGCCGAGCACTTCGCGCTCCATTGCCGGCAGATCGACCTGGGCGCTCATCGGCCGGAAGCGCGGCTTGCCCTGGGGGATCAGCTTGCCATCAGTCATCACTGGTGCCTTTCGCCGTCGTGGGTCGTGCTCGGCGAAGGGACCGGTCTGCCCGGCGGTACCACCCTCCTTGGCCGCCGTGATGCGAGCGACCCACTCTTTGCCGTGCGGTGGCTCGGGGTGATCTTCGCGCTGGGCACACCCCTGGGCTCACACCGTCCCCAGGTCGCTCGCGGCTGCGTCCAGCGGTACTCGTCCCGTCAGCGCCAGCTGCCATCATAGAGACGGCGCGCCGCTGAACGCTCGCGGGTAATGGTTCTGGGCGCGCCGCGTTGATAGCACGTGGTCGCGGGCTTATCCTTCCTCAGCCCAAGTGATCAAGTTGTGGATAACCGGGCGGTCTGGTTCGACAGACTTGTGGATAACCCCACGTCACGGGCATTGAGGGAGACATGGCAGCCGACCGTAGACCAGCAGCTCGAGTCGCGCGTGCGACGAAGACCGCGGCGGCGACGAAGGTGGCAGTTGCGAAGAACGCCGCACCCGCGCGGAAGGCTGCGCCGGTCAAGAAGGCGCCGCCGGCGAGAACGGCCGCTGCGGTGAGCAAGGCGGTGCCCGCAAAGAAGGCACCGGCAACGGCACGCGCGAAGCAGGCGGCACCGGCGCGCACGCCGGCGGCCGCGCGTACGCAAGCAGCAGTAAAGGCCGCAGCCGTGAAGCAGGTCGCCGTGACCAAGGCCACGCCGGCGAAGAAGGCGGCACCCGCAAAGAAGGCGGCCGCGCCGGTCAAGAAGTCCGCGCCGGTCAAGGCCGCGCCCGCGAAGAAGGCAGCGCCCGCGAAGAAGGCA
>JBDSAK010000401.1:0-2937 GCA_039922195.1 Mycobacteriales bacterium | reverse complement strand
GCGCCGACGCCAATCAGTTCCGGCTGCTGTCGCCGCCCGCGCTGCCGGCCTCGATCGCCGCCGGCGGGTCGCTGACGCTGCAGGTCGTCTTCGACCCGACCTCGGCAGGACCCAAGCGCGCGACGCTGACCGTCGCCGGCAACGACGCGGCCGATCCGCAGCAGTCGGTGGCGCTGCGCGGGCTTGGGACGCTCGGGCTCGGCGGCGCCAACGAGCCTTCGCTGCAATGGATCCTCGACACGTATGACATCCCGGTCAACGTCGGCGATCCAAACCCGGCGGACAGCTCGCTGCCCACCACGCCACGGATCGGCGACGAGGTCGACCTGCAGCGCATGGTCCGGGCGTCCTCGGGCAACGTCACGATCGAGCCGCTCGCGGTCTTCGGTCCCCAGTCGTCCGGCGGCGAGGTCACGAACCTCGGCTTCTATCCGGTGGCGGGCGGCGCACGTACGAAGCTCTTCAGCGTCGTCAACGCCGACTACCAGTCGATCGATCCGCCGGTCACCGGCAGCTCGGCGTTCGATCCAGGAAGCGGCTCCTTCGGGATGTCGACCATCTGGCCGTTCTTCTCCAACCGTGAGGTCTTCACCGAAGACGCGCGCAACACGTTCACGGGTGCGCTGCCCCATCACGTGCGCGGCTACCCGTTGAAGGCCGGCGACGGCAGCATCGTGCCGGACAGCTATGTCGTGGCCTTCGAGGAGAACACAAGCGGCTTCGACTTCCAGGATCTCGTCTTCATCGTGCGCAACGTCCGGCCGGTGTCGACCTCGGCCGGAGCCGGGCAGCTCAGCGTCACGAACCTCGACGGCGTGCCGTTTGCCGACCGGCTGGCGTTCAACCGCATCGGCAGCCTCTCCAGCCCGCCGTCCGACGGCGTCCACGACCGCGCGTCGTTGCGCATCTCGAACACCGGCGGAGGCGCGCTGCGCATCACCGGCCTGACCCTGAGCGGGCCATGGTTGCTCGTCACCCCGCCTGCGCTCCCGGCCACGATCGCGGCGGGCGGGCAACTCGACGTCACCGTCCGCTACATCGCCGAGAGCGGCAGCACGCATGCCGGCTCGTTGACGATCGCCTCCGACGACGCGACGACGCCGAGCAAGGCGATCCAGCTCGCGGGCTTCTGGCAGAGCATCCCGGAGGGCGACAACGAGGCCACCCTGCAGACGCTCGTCAACAGCGTCTTTGGCTACCAGACGTCGATTCTCTCTACCGGGCAGACGCTGAACCGCGCGGGCCGCGTCGAGGCGGCCGGCGAGGAGGTCCTGTCGGGATATTGGAGTCGCGTGGACGCGAGCAGGCCGGTCACCGTGCGCCAGCTTGGCGCCTTTCACACCCAGGGCGCCACCGCGACGATCAACTGGCACGCGCGAGGCAGCACGACGCTCAACCCGATCTTCACGCACGCGGGCATCGACGGCCAGAGCCTGCTGCCGCGCCTCAACGGCAGCGCGACCGCGCCCGCCTCGGGAAGCTTCTCACCCGGGGCGGTCTTCGGCTTGAACGTCTTCGGGGAGTGGAGCGACGATGCCAAGAACGACCAGACCCCGGATCGCAACAACGGCTGCCCCGGCCCATGCGGCCACCATCTGCGCTTCTGGCCTGCACGCGACCGGGCCGGCAACGGGATCCCCAGTAGTTGGATCCTCTCGATGGACTATGCGGGCATCAACTACGACTACAACGACAACCTCTATCTCCTCACCAACATCACGCCCGAATCGCTGCTGCAACGGATCGACGTCGGCTCGGCAACGAACTACACCGACACGCTCGGTCAGGTCTGGAAGCCCGACGCGGGCCTGTTCACGCCGTCGACGGCTCCCGCGGAAGGGGCCTCCACCCTGCCGCTGGAGATCGCCAACACGACCGACGACCCGATCTACCAGACCTACCGCGGCAACGTCGGCAACGTCCCGCTCGACCAGCGCATCCTGAGCTACGCGCTGCCGACCGGCGCTGCCACCCGCGTCGACCTGCGACTGCACTTCGCCGAACGCTCCCCCGGCAACAACGCCGTCGGAAGGCGCGTCTTCGACATCCTTGGCGAGGGCGTGCTGCTGGCCGACAACTTCGACATCTTCGCCAGGGCGGGTGCGACCAACGAGGCCTACGTGCTCACACTGGACAACGTGGCGGTCATGGATGGCACGCTGAATCTCGTGTTCAAGACCGAGGTGGACTACGCGAGCATCGCGGGCATCGAGGTCTACTGTCGCACGGGCTGCTGAGAGACCTGTCGTTCACCGACGCTCGCCCACCACGGCGATCTCGGCGCGATGCTCGTGAGTCGCGCCCTCGGGCCTTCCGTACCTCGTACCTGCGTTCCCCAGAGCCGAAAACGCCCCGGCACGCCGCCACGACCCCGGTCGCCGTTCTCCTCGTTGAGCGCAGTGTCGCGGGCCGGCGGTATCGCGAGGACGCGCTCGTGGCTCACCCCGCGCGCGCCTTGATGACCGTGGCCCGGTGCTCGGCGAACATTCGCAGCGCAAACTGCCCGGCGGGGTGCTCGCGCCACGCGCGCACCGGCGCCGCCATCCGATCCGGCAGGTCCTCGGGCTGGGGCAGGGGCGTGCCGTACTGCACCGGCACCGTCAGCGGCGCCGACAGCGCGGCGAACGTCAGGTCGGCGGCGGTGAAGCGGTCCCCGGCGAGATAGCGGCGACCGTCGGACAGCAGCTCGCCGACGAAGTCCATCTCCTTGCCGACGCGCCGCAGCGCCTCGGCGACGGTGGCCTCGTCGATGTCGAGGTAGCGGTTGATGTAGAGCTTCGCCGGGCGCAGCACGAACGGGAAGATGTGCCGCTCCCATCCCGGGACGCCGGTCAGGTTGAACGGCGTCAGCGGCTTGGGGTCCTTGAAGACCTCGTGGTACAGCCAGCGGCGGCCTTCGACGCCGAGGATCGCGTCGAAGCGCGCCTCGAGGCCGAG
>JBDSAK010000400.1:0-5554 GCA_039922195.1 Mycobacteriales bacterium | reverse complement strand
AGCCCCCGTGCAACTTCCGTCGGATGCCTGCCTGACCGCACCCACCACCCGGCTGCCGACCGGACTCGAAATGTCGTAGCGGAAGCACAGCCCCGACACCTGCGCGAACTTGCCGTTGACCGCGGGCATCGCCGAGACCCCGTTCTCCAGCATCGTCTTGAGTTCCGCTCCGGTGATCTGCACGGTGGTCGCGATGTTGCCGAACGGCAGCACCGTCAGCACCTGCCCGCGCGTGATCGGGTAGGGCGGCGGGGAGTAACCGGGGCAGAAGTCGTTCGGACTGTCGGTGGTCGGGCAGGTCAGATCGGCCCGCAGGCCACCGGAGTTGGTGATGGCGAAGTCGGTGCCGTACGCCGTTCGCATCGCGTCAGTGACGGTGTCGCCGACGAGCGATTCGCAGGTCCGACCTGCACCGTTCCCGCACGCGTCGGCACGCGGGATGAACACCGTGGAGTTGCCCACGACCGTGTTGAGCAGCGGCCCGAGCTGCGCGTTGAGATCGTCGATGCGCGCCTGGATGCCAGGGTCTGCGGTGACGCCGATATTCCACGGCTTGTGGAAGTCGGCAGTCTTGTAGGTCACCGTCTTGTTGGCAGTGTCGACGACCAGGCGCATTCGCGTGAAGCGGATGCCCTTGCTGCGGTTCTCTGTCAGCAACACGCCGCCCGGCCGGTTGCTCACGACCTGCTGGTCGGTGTGGTCAGCGAGTACCGCGTCGACCCCGACCGAGCCATCTGCCAAGTCGACCGCCTCACCGCTCGGGTTGTTGACCGTCCCGCCGGTCGCGCCGAGGTGACCGAGAGCGACTACGGCCATGATGCCGTTCTGCTTGCGGAGTTGGGCGGCTCGCTTGTTGACCGCGGCCAGCGGGTCGGTCACGACGAACGGTCCGAGCGATCCCGGTTTGGTCAGCTCGGGGATGTCCGGGTTGGAGAAGCCGATGACGCCGAGCTTCACCCCGTTGATGGTGACCACCGCGGACTTCGACCACTGCGCCGGCGGGTCGGACGTCGCCGGGTCGACGATGTTGGCGGAGACGTAACCGAATTGGGCGAGCGGGATCAGTTGGGTCCGCAGGTACTGCTCCCCCTTGTCGAAGTTGTGGTTGCCCAGCCCGTCGAATGTGAAGCCCATGCGGTTCATCAGATCGATCGTCGGCTTGTCCCCGAAGAAGCTGGAGATCGGCGGCGATGCACCGACCGAGTCGCCACCGGCGACCGTGATGGACCCCGGCGCCGCGGCTCGGTAGGAGTCGAACCAGGGCTTGAGGAACGCTGACCCTCCGATTGCGAACGTCGGGTTACTGGCGCCCGTGCCGGTGACGGTGTCTGCTGTTTCCGACAGCGGGATGAGCTGGCCGTGGTAGTCACTGATCTGCAGGATCGTCAGTTCGCGCAGCGACGCGCGGTTGGGCAGCAGACCGTAGAGAATGCCGCCGCGCGCGTTTTGCGGGCCCGGCACTCCGAGCAGGTAGGCCAGCGTCGGGGCCAGATCGATGGCCCGTACGCCGGCCAGCTGCGGGACGTGCGCGATGCCGGGGCCGGCCGCCACGAAGGTCGCGTGCATGTTGACGGTGTGGGGAATGTCGACCAGGTCAGGCAGGAAGCCGTGCTGGCCGAAGAACTGGCTGAAGGCGATCCGCTGGCCCGGTGTGCCGGCGTCGAACTGGTACGGCGGCCGCGAGACGACCACCACGTCGCCAGAACGGCTCGGGTGCAATGAGTCTGAACCGTCGACGTTGCGCAACTGCTCCTTCTTCAGAATCCTGAGCACTACCTGCTTGCCGGGATTGGCAGGGTCGGACAAGTTCTGGAACGCGGCGATGATCTGGTTGCGGACGTTCTCGTAGTTGGCCTGGGTGACTGTGCCGCCAGGATCGCGGCCGGCAAGGTTCACGTAGATCTGCACCGTGCCGCCCGCCCAGCACGCCTTCGCCTGCGTAGTGCCGCTGCCGGCGGCGCGGCAGTTGCCCGACTGTTCGCTGCCCTGAAGACCTGCATCGGCGAGCACCTTGCCCGCGTTGATGGCCTGCCACTGGGCACCGAAACCGTGGTCGGAGGCGGCGATGGTGGCTGGATTCCCGCCGAGCAAGGAGCGGGCCATTGCCAGCTTCGCGTCCGCCTCGTGGTAGGCGCTGCGGATGTAACCCTCACGGATGTCGATCCGGCCGTCCTTCGTCCCGTCACCGTTGAGGTCGTCGTAGTAGGGGTTCGGGTCACCGTCCATGTCGGTAGGAGTGACCAAACCCATGAACTGGTGGGAGAACTCGTCGGTGACCGGGTAGCCGACCAGGGCGAGGTCGGTGTTTGGCTGCAGCGTCCCGAGCACGTACTGCAGAACGGCGTCGCTGTATGCCTTCTGCAGGTCGCGGCCCTGCTGGACGTAGGTGTCCTCGTCGATGATCCGTGCCTCGATCGGCGCGAAGTCTGCGGACGTCGGCGCGGGCAGGTTGTCGGCGATGTACTTCTCCAGCGGGTTCTCCCCGGGTCCGCCCGCGGGCAGCGCACTGCAGGCGGCTGTGGAACATGTCGCGATGGCCCGCTGCACTGACGTGAAGTACAGCTTCATCGAGGACAAGTCGGGCGCCAGCGAAATGAGCTTCACATAGAAGCCGGCCGTCTGGCCCGCGCGCGCCCCGATCAGCCCGTCCGCACCCGTGAGCTTGACGCCTTTGAAGTCACCGACGCCGAGTGCGGCAGCTTGTTGGCTGCCGTCCTTGCCTGCGCCGCTGCGTACGAGGATGAGGTGGTCGTAGCCGACAGTGCCGTCGACCGCTGCGTCGTAGAGGTAGACGTCGTAGCTGCGGGTGGGGTTCTGGGAGGCGAACGACGTGTTGACGGTGAGCATGCTCTGCATCGACGGTGCGGCTGGGTCGCCGATCGGGACATTCGTCCAACCGGCGGCGGGGGCGAACGACGCCACCTGGTAGGACAATCCGAACGCCGCGGCGCCTGCCTGTTCACTGGCCACCGCAGGCGTTGTCAGGACGCCGCGAGTCGAGAAGAAGCTGGCGAAGTCGACGGTCGGTCCGGCGATGCCGGCGTTTGCTCCGCCGACCCACTCGACCTGCGCGACCTTCTTGCCCGCTCGCTCGGCGGAAGCCGCGATGGTGTCGGCCTGCAGGGTGCCCGCCGCCGAGAACGACGTGCGGTTGTTGAAGTTGCCTTCGCCGACGCGGTGGTAGGTGTTGTTGGTCGAGCCGTGTTCGCCTGGCCAGGTGCCGGTGGCCATGGTGTGCCAGCCGACGCCGGTGTTCGGCGGGAAGCCCTGGGTCATGCCGTTGGCCCCGCTGGTGCCAGCCGCCATCATCGCGGCGTACGTCGGCATCTGGCCCGCTGCGGCGTACCGCTCCATCAAGTCGGGCCGCATCCCGTCGGACGAGAACAGCAGGCCCTTGCTGGCCGGTGCCTGCGCCGAAGCTGACGCCGTCGGTGCGCCCGTACCCGGGCTGGCCAGCGGTACCGCAAAGGTCGCGGCGGCGAGCGCCAAAACAGAGAAAGAACTCCGGATTGCGGTCCGCTTCATGGCAACTCCTGATGACTGCGACGACCGACACACACTCCGGCAGATCCTGCACGCTGGGGGCTGGAGATGGAAGGGTTCTGAGGTGAACGCTGGAAAAATGCCGGGCGTTCCGGTTCGCATTCCTCCCCGAACCTCGCAACGCTCGTCGACGAGTGGCTCGATGAGCGCCAATCGAACCGCGGTTTGTCCCCGCACACCGAAGCCGCGTTTCGCAACGATCTGCGGGTTCTCGCCGAGCTGATCGCCACGGGCGGCGACGGCGCTGCGCTGAGCCGGTTGACGCCGGCGGACCTGTCAACGGCCGCGATCCGCGCAGCACTGGCACAACTCGTCCGCGACGGGCGTGCGGCAGCGTCGCGGACCCGACCGCGCTCTCACTGATGAGTTGAACGCGCTCGCTGCGCCGTACGACTCGGTGCGTGCCGCTTGCATCAACCGCTAGTCACCGCCGCAGAGCTCGGATACTGGGTGGCGCCAGAAGCACGGGGACGTGGTTTCGCCGTGGAGGGATTGCGCCTCCTGACTCGGGTAGTGCTTCGCCGAGCGCCGGGTGGCTCGCGCCGAGATTGTGACTGACGTGCTTAACGTGGCGGCACGCCGCCCGAAGAAGCCGCGGGTTTCCGCATCGAGGGCACGCTTCGGCAGCGGATGGTGCACCGAGGCGACCGCATCGACACCGTCATGTACGCGATGCTGCCGCACGAGTGTGAGTAGCCCGGGTGAGCCGCACTCACATGAGCGGCATTCGGGTCATGCGCATAAACCCTTGACGCGTATGGGTTTGTGCGGCACCTTTGCTGACATGAACCACACCAGGAAACTACGAGGCGGCTGCACGATGCAGCCCTCATTGGTGTGGGCGCAGCACGCGCTGCCAGCGCGACCTGAGCAAGAGTCGAACCGACTCGGCTAGTTCGCACGGCGGCGCTCAGGTGCGCCCGCGCGAACGATGGGCCGTCCAATCGGCCGTGGCCTGCCCAACTCTGACGGCGGGGGTTTGAACGCTCTTTCGAGATTTCTCCATTCGCTGTTGGCTGCCCGAAACGGGGCGGCGACGTTGAAAACTGCACAGTGGTGCCATGCGACAACAATGCAACGCTGCATCCCGCGGCGTTGCTCGACTGGACGTGGTGTAGCGGGAGCACGCGTGCTTCGGGAGCACGTGGTGGAGGTTCGATTCCTCCCGTCTGGACGTCGAGCGATGCGCAGAAGCGGGCTACTTCGGTCGGTGTTTGCTCATCGAGCGCACCGCATGTGCCTACTTCGCTCAGTTCTCGCTCGCGCAAGTTGGAACAGTACGGCGATGCGAAGAAGCGGGTTACTTCGACTCCTAATCGGCAGGTTCTGGGTTCGAGTCCCAGCCGGCCCACCATGGGCCGGTAGCTCAATTGGCAGAGCAGCAAACCTTCTTCAGGCACGTGGTTCTCGCCGTACTCAGGCCGCCAGAGTTCGACAGGTAGAACACCTCTTTCGTAGTGAGGAGGACGGGGTTCGAGACCTCGTGGTGGCTCGCAAGCCGCTCTAGCCCAACGGGAAGAGGCACTCGGTTCAGAACCGCGTCAGTGAGGGTTCGAATCCCTCGGGCGGTACGACGAATTACCCAAGCCGCGTGAACATGTCAGGCCATGTACCGGACTCTTAATCCGGCTAACAGGGTTCGAATCCCTGACGCGGTACCGATCCGATGTCGTCCACGGGAGGACGCCTGATTCTTGATCAGGTCATCGGGGTTCGAATCCCTGCGTCGGAGCCACAGGGATCGCAAGTCCCCGTAGCTCAGAGGACAGAGCGCCGGTCTACGAAGCCGGATGCGCAGGTTCGACTCCTGCCGGGGGCACTGTGGCTGTCGACCAGTCACCCCACGCTGATGCCTGGCGGCCGCCTGAGTCTCATAAGCCCGGTGCGCGTGGTTCGACTCCTCGATCAGCGACGCACAAGTCTTCGTAGCTCAGTGGAAGAGCGCAGCCGTCCGAAGGCTGAGGGCGCAGGTTCAAATCCTGCCGGGGACACGCGTCGGCCTGGCACCAGT
>JBDSAK010000399.1:0-6573 GCA_039922195.1 Mycobacteriales bacterium | reverse complement strand
GGGTTGCCGATGCCCGAGTCGCCCCAGTCGAGCAGCACCAGGTGCTGCGCGTCGCCGCGGGTGTTTCCGGAGTGGAAGTCGCCGTGCACGAGAGTGTCAGGTACGCCGCAGGCTGCGATGTCAGCGTACCGCTGCTCGATGTCCCAGAGGAGTGACTCGACCACCGAGCACGTCTGCGCGTCGAGCCCATCGCTGGTGCGATCGAGAGTGTCCGCGATCCGCGTGGGCAATGCGGGATGCCGCCAGTCGGGGAGGCCAATCGCTTGCAACTCGTCGATGCGGTGCGGCCACTGCCGTTGTAGCTGCACCAACATCGTCACCATGACCAGCCGCTCCGGCAACGGCGCGTCGTACCTGTCTTCCCCCGCAATGTCCTCCATGAGGATGCGGCAACCGTCGTACGCAAGAAGTCTCGGGACGACGGCGGCGCCGGGCCGCGCCAGCAGTTCCAGCATCGGACCTTCATGAGCGAAGAATCGCGGCACGACTTTGAGCCATGCGGGACCGGCCGCAGTGGGGAGTTGCCAGATGCTGGACAGGTTCCAGGAGCGCATCTGCATCGCATCCGCAATCCGCGGGCGACCCAGTCGAGCAAGCTCGGCATCAGCCCACGCGACGTCCGCTGCCGGGCCTCCTGGGCGTGCGTAGGGAAGCCGGTTCGGCTGCTCGGCGATCGGATCCGCGCCTCGCCAGGGCTGCAGCGGGACCGCAGGAACCGCGTCGACCTCGGCCAGGTAGGTGACGGGTCCGCCCGGCGGCCCGGCGCTCCCACCGGTGTCGATGACGCGCAGGATCGTGACGTCTACGGCGTACTGCTGACGTGCTGCCGGTACGACGGCTAGCGAGTCCTGCCACCAGGGGTAGGTGACCTCGAACGGCGGCAGTGTGCCGAGGACGCGCCCATCGCGGGTGCACAACACCAGCGTCACGACGCGCGGAGGCGGCCAGTCCATTCGCGCACCGTATCGACGCCGAGCCGATTGGCGCACCGGCGGCCTGCCGTGGCGCGGCGGCGCTACATCCCTGGCTTGGCGACCATCAGGTAGACGATCGTGAGCATGATCAGGATGTTGATGGCGCCGAGCATGCCCAGGCGGCTGGCCTCTCCATCGGCTGGGTGCCCTTCGTCGATCTTCGTGATGGCGGTGCTCATCGTGCGTCCCATCGGCACCGATCCGATGACCGCCGCGACCACGAACAACCCCATCGCTGCGCTGATCCACACGTCGCTGAAGTCGTAGACCTTGTTGCGGAGCACGAGCGCCACGCCGAGCAGGAACACGATGCCTGAGCTCGGCCCGAAGACCCGGCCCAGCGATTCGAGCTTGCGCAGCGCCGGCAGATTCTCGCGGCCGCCCCGCACCAGCCCAGGCACGATCATGTCCATGAAAATCAGCGCCCCGAGGATCAGGATCGCGGCGAAGATGTGCAGCACGAGCAGAATGTTTCTGACGCCATCGTCCACGGTGAACTCCCGGTTGGTCGGCCGTGGGTCGGCCGCACCGCAGAACCTATAGCCCTATTTTCCTGTGCAGCGCCAGGCGCGCGGTCGCGCTCGCGGGTCAACTGATCCAACCGAAGTCGGTCCTTTATGCCGATCGTCGGGCAAAAGTTGCGACATCTTCGCTACTTGGGGGTGAAGAGCTGTGATTGACTCCGACCGTGTCAGAAACAGCGCGGGTGGCGCCTCCGGTCGGCTCCGGCAGCGGAGCGCTGCTGCGGTTGCTCCGCGACGGCGTCCCGCGGACGCGTTCCGAGCTCGCGACCATCACCGGCGTCGCCCGCTCGACGATCGCTATCCGCGTCGACCAGCTCATGTCGGCGGGCCTGCTCGCGCCCGTCGGCGATGCCGCGTCGACCGGGGGACGGCCGTCGGCCAGGTTCACGTTCAACGTCGGTGCCCGCGTCGTGCTCGCCGCGGACCTCGGGGCGAGCCACGGGCGGGTCGCCCTGACCGATCTGGCCGGCCAGGTGCTCGCCGAACAGCGGACCGACTTCTCGATCGCTGAGGGCCCTGAGGCCTGTCTTGGGTGGGTCGCCGAGGCCGGGCGCGAACTGCTTGCGAGCGCGCACCGGCAGTCCCGCGAGCTGGTCGGCATCGGGCTAGGGCTGCCCGGGCCGGTCGAACACCTTTCCGGCCGGCCGATCAACCCGCCGATCATGCCGGGCTGGGACGGGTTCGACGTCGCGGGTTGGCTGCGGGAGCGCTTCGAGGTGCCGGTGCTCGTCGACAACGACGTCAACATCATGGCCCTGGGCGAACACTTCTCGGAGTGGCGCACCTCCGAGCACCTGCTGTTCATCAAGGTCGCCACGGGCATCGGTGCCGGACTGGTCAGTGAAGGGCGGCTGCACCGCGGTGCGCAGGGCGCGGCGGGCGACCTCGGGCACGTTCGGGTCCCCGACGGGGCCGACGCGCAATGCCGGTGCGGCAACACCGGTTGTCTCGAGGCCGTCGCGAGTGGCTCCGCGCTCGCCGGCCGTCTTCGGGACAAGGGCATTGCGGCCGCCGACAGTCGAGCCGTCGTCGCGCTTGCCCGCGGGGGATCGATCGAGGCTTTGTCACTCGTGCGTCAGGCCGGCCGCGATCTCGGTGCTGTACTCGCCACCTGCGTGAGCATCCTGAACCCGTCGATCATCGTCATCGGCGGCAGTCTTTCCGACGCCGGCGAACACCTGCTGGCCGGCGTACGCGAGGTCGTCTACAGCAGGTCGCTGCCGCTCGCCACGCAGCATCTGCGCATCGTGAAGTCGCGCACCGGCGACCGGGCGGGCAGTATCGGCGCAGCTGTGATGGTTATCGAGCACACCCTCGACCCGGAGATCCTCGACGCATCGTTGCTCACCGCGGCCGCGGGCGGGTAGTGCGGACATGCAGTTGAACGCAGGGGAGATATGAGCGATCCGAAAACCGTTGCCGTCACACCGCAGGTGCATGAGTACATGCTGGCGCACTCGACACCGCTCGACGACATGCAGCTCGGTTTGATAACAGCCACTGCTCAGCTCACCGGCGACCAGGCCGGTATGCAGATCGCTCCGGAGCAGGGCGCCTTCATGACGATGCTCGCGCGAGTCATGGGAGCCAAGAACGCAATCGAAGTCGGCACGTTCACGGGCTACTCGGCGATGGCGCTCGCCCGCGGTTTGCGGCCCGACGGTCGGCTCGTCTGCTGCGACATCAGCGAGGAATGGACATCGATCGGGCGGCCCTACTGGGAGGGCGCCGGTGTGGCCGACCGCATCGAGCTACGGATCGGCCCGGCCATCGAGACGTTGCGCGCATTGCCGGCCGACGCTGTCTTCGACATCGCCTTCATCGACGCGGACAAGCCCAGCTACTCGCTCTACTACGAGGAAATCCTGACGCGGCTGCGCACCGGTGGCCTCCTGCTCGCCGACAACGTGCTCTGGAGCGGCAATATCGTTGACGAGGAGTCGACCGACGACAACACGGTTGCGCTTCGCGCGTTCAACGACCTGGTTGCCGCCGACGCCAGGGTCGATGTCGTCATGCTGCCGATCGCCGACGGACTTTCACTGATCCGCAAGAAGTAGGGGCGGGCCGCGGGGTCAGGCGCCAGGCGCCGAACCCAGCGAAATGACTTATGACCGTGAATTGATCACGCTTGATTGACTGAAAGTGTCGACGCAATCGGTCAGTTCACCCATCCCAGACGCTTCCGGCAACAGTCAGTGGCGGCCGCGGCGGGCTCGTAGGTAATCGCTGACGACGTAGTCGCCCAGTCGGTCGGCTGATGGGGAGAAGACTCGGCCGCCGTTCATCTTCGCGAGCTGGTCGACGAAACGCACGAGACGCGGTTCGTCGTCGAGCATGAACACGTTGATGACTGTCCCGCGACGAGTGAGCCGCAACACCTCAGCCATGGTCGCGGTGATCGTCTCCGGCACCGGCGGCCACTCGAAGACGGCATGGCCGTTCGCAGTCAGGTGCGCCGTCGGCTCGCCGTCGGTGACGACGAGCACGATCTGCTCCGCGTCCGCGTGCTTGCGCAAGTGGCGTCCGGCCAGCATCAGTCCGTGTTGCAGGTTGGTACCCTGCACCATGTCCCACGACAGACCGGCGAGCTCGATCGCCGACAATTCCCTTGCGTAGTCGGAGAAACCCACGATCTGGAGCGCGTCCTGCGGATAGCGGGTCGTGATGAGCGCATGCAGTGCGAGCGCTGTCGACTTCGCGGCGGCCCACGTGCCGCGCAGCACCATCGAGTATGAAAGGTCCACCAACAACGACACGGCGGCCGACGTACGCCGTTCGGTCTCGAAGACCTCGAAGTCGTCGACCGTCAACGCAACGGATCTCCCACCACCGGGGTGACGCCGGACGGCGTTGGTCACGGTGCGCACCACATCGATGGGCTGCTCGTCGCCGTACTGCCAGGTCCTGCTGGCGCCGGTCCACTCGCCAGCCGCGCCGGCGTCCTGTACGTCGTGCTGACCGGTGCCGCGCGCCGACAAAGACTGGAAAACGCGCGTCAGCGCAGAGCTACCGATGCGGCGAACCGCCTTCGGCGTCAGGCGAAGTTCGCCACCGGACTGCTCGAGATAGCCCTGGTCGCGAAGTTGCCGCTCGAGTTCGCGCAGCGCGTCGACGTCAGCAACGGCGCTGCGGCCGAGTGCGCGCTCGACCGCGTCGCGATCGATGTCGTCGAGCGACGCGCCCGGATAGCCCTGCCCGAGTGCGTTCTCGAGTTCGCTGAGCTCGGCGAGTTCTTCCAGCGCCGACGTCGCGTCGGACATGCCCAGCGGGCCGCCGCCCGACATTCGCTCGCCCCGGTCCCAGCCGAGGTCAGGTCGCCGGGCGCGAAGGGCATCGTTGAGCTGCGCCATCTCCGACTGGATGCCGAGATCGCCCATCGCCCCCGACATCAGGTTCGACAGTTCGGCGCGCTGCTCGTCGGTCAGCGACTCCATCAGCCTGCTAGCAGCTGCCGCGCGCCGCGCGAGTGAGTCGACGAGCTCCTCGAGATCGCGCGGGTTGTCGGGGAAGAAATCACCGAAGCGGGACATGAACGCATCGAAATCGTCCTGCGTGTGTTCGGATCGGGCATCGGCTTCGAGCATCGCGTTGAGTGCGGAGAGCATGTCGCGCACCCGCGCGAGCTCGGCCGGGTCGGCGTTCTCCAGCGCCTGCTTCATGCCGCGGAACTGCGTGTCCAGCACCTCTCGCCGCAGCAGGTCACGAATCTGCTCGTACGCCGCCTCGGCCTCGGGCGAGCGCCACTGATGGTCCGCAAGTTGGCGCACGGCTCCAGCGGTATCGGACGGGAGCGCATCGAGCTCGGCTTCGGCGAGCCGAGCCGCGTCGGAAGGATCCGGGAACAGCGCTGCGCGCTCGGCCTCCAGCGCCTGGTCGAGCAGTGCTCGGACTTCCTGCAGCGTCCCGTCCAGCTGGCCACTGTGTCGCAGCTCGCGACTGCGCCTGCGAGCCGCCCGCCGGAGTTCTTCCAGTCCTCGACGCCCAGCAGCGGCCCCGCGCCGCAGCAGTTGATCCAGCGCCTCGCGCGGGCTGTCACCGGCGAGTACCGACTCACCGAGCCGGTCGACGGCAGCGGCAACGTCGTACGGCGGATCGAGCGGATCAGGCCCACCCGCCCATGCGCCGTACCGGATGGCCATGGGTCAGCCGCCGTACACCGTGCGGCCCGGGAGTTCGTCCTTGGCGAGCCGCTTGTTGAGGTGCAGTCCCTCGAGGGCGAACTCGAGGGCGGCCGCCACGACCGCGGGCGACTCCTCGCCCGCCTCGACGCCGAGCCGCTCGAGGATCGGGGACAGGCCGCGTACCGGTCCGATGCGCGCGAGTACGTCGTTCGCCGGCACCAGCTCGCCGGTCTCGACCGTCGCACCGTCCTCGAACCGCGCGAGCAGTCCCGAGAGGTCGACGCCGGCAAGTCGGGCCCGATACGTGTCGGCGACGGCGCGCCGAAGCAAGTGCGCGAGCACCTCCTGCTCTCGCCCTTCTTCGAGCTGGTCGAACTCGACCTTGCCCCGAGCGGCCGGTACGACGCCCGGCAGGTCGACGACGCGGGCCACGGCCGCGTCCTCACCGCAGATGGCAGCGCGCCGGGTCGCTGACGCAGCAACCGTTTCGGTCGCCGCGATGGCAAAGCGCGCCGAGACGCCCGATCTCGCGTCGACCTGCGGGGCCTCGCGCACGGCCCTGGTGTAGCGGGCGATGACCTCGACGAGGTGCTCGGGAACTGTCGCCGAGCCCAGCACCGATTCCTGCTTGATCAGCCGGATCTCGTCGTGCAGCCGCAGCGGGTAGTGGGTGCGGATCTCGGTGCCGAAGCGGTCCTTCAGGGGCGTGATGATCCGCCCGCGGTTGGTGTAGTCCTCGGGGTTGGCCGACGCGATCAGGATGATGTCGAGCGGCAGGCGCAGCTGGTAGCCGCGGATCTGGATGTCGCGTTCTTCGAGCACGTTGAGCAAAGCGACCTGGATCCGCTCGGCGAGGTCGGGCAACTCGTTGACGCTGAAGATGCCGCGATTCGACCGCGGGACCAGGCCGTAGTGCACGGTCTCCGGGTCGCCGAGGCGGCGGCCCTCGGC
>JBDSAK010000398.1:0-5266 GCA_039922195.1 Mycobacteriales bacterium | reverse complement strand
GTCAAGAAGGACGCGCACTGCCGCTACACAACCATCCAGAACTGGTCAAACAACGTCTACAACCTGGTGACCAAGCGCACCCGGGTCGAGGCGGGCGGCCGGATGGAGTGGATCGACGGCAACATCGGCTCCAAGGTCACCATGAAATACCCCGCCTGCTACCTGATGGGGGAGTACGCGTACGGAGAGACGCTGTCCGTCGCCTTCGCCGGTGAAGGTCAGCACCAGGACGCCGGTGCGAAGATGGTGCACGCTGCCCCGCACACGAGCAGCCAGATCATCAGCAAGTCGGTGGCCCGCGGCGGCGGCCGGACGTCCTACCGCGGGCTCGTCCAGATCCAGGAAGGTGCCTACGGTTCCAAGGCAACGGTGAAGTGCGATGCGCTGCTCGTCGACGACATCAGCCGCTCCGACACCTACCCGTACGTCGACGTTCGCGAGGACGACAGTTCGATCGGCCATGAGGCGACGGTCAGCAAGATCGGCGCCGACCAGCTCTTCTACCTGATGAGCCGCGGCGTCACCGAGGACGAGGCGATGGCGATGATCGTGCGTGGCTTCGTCGAGCCCATCGCCCGTGAGCTGCCGATGGAATACGCCCTCGAGCTCAACCGCCTGATCGAACTGCAGATGGAAGGGGCTGTCGGCTAGGCATGCACATCGATCCAGCGACCTTCCCGGCGCCGAGCGCGCGCGAGGAGGGCTGGCGGTTCACGCCAGTGTCGCCAGTTCTGACTGCTCTTACAGCGGAGGCCGGAAAGGTCGTCGTCGAGGCGAGCGCCGCCCCGGGCGTCACCGTCACGGCCATCGACCGCAACGATTCGCGCTTCGGCGCGATTCTGACGCCGGCCGACCAGGTCATCGCTACTGCCATGGCGAAGTTCGCTGTCGGAACGGCGGTCACCGTTGCGCGCAACACGATGTCGGACCAGCCGACTGTCATCACCGTGCGCGGTGAGGGCGGCGGCACATCGTTCGGGCACCTGATCGTCGACGTCGAGGAAGGCGCGGAAGCGCTGCTCGTCCTCGACCACTCGGGCGCCGCCAACTTCTTCGCCAACGCCGAGTACCGGCTCGGCGGCGGCTCGTCGCTGACGGTTGTCTCGTTGCAGGACTGGGACGACGGCTCGGTGCACGTCGGTCATCACGCCGTGCTCGTCGGACGCGACGCACGCTTCAAGTCCTTCGTCGTCAGCCTCGGCGGCTCGCTCGTCCGGCTAGCGACCACCATCGCGTACGACGGACCCGGCGGCGACGCCGAGCTGCTCGGGTTGTGCTTCGCCGACGCTGGGCAGCACCTCGAGCATCGATTGCTCGTCGACCACCAGGCGCCGCACTGTCGCAGCCGGGTCAACTACAAGGGCGCGCTGCAGGGCCAGGACGCGCATACCGTCTGGATCGGCGACGTCGTCATCGGCCCGAAGGCTGTGGGCACCGACACGTACGAGGTCAACCGCAACCTGGTACTCAGCGACGGCGCACGTGCCGACTCGGTGCCCAACCTGGAGATCCTCACCGGCGAGATCGTCGGCGCAGGCCACGCCAGCGCGACGGGCCGCTTCGACGACCAGCAGCTGTTCTACCTGATGTCGCGGGGCATCCCCGCCGACGAGGCGCGCCGGCTGGTCGTCCGTGGTTTCTTCCACGAGATCATCGCGCAGATCGGTGTGCCAGAGCTGCGCGACCGGCTCGTGGCTGCGGTCGACGCCGAGCTCGAAGGCTCGGTGCTTTGATGACCGCCGAACCGAGCAGCACCGCGACGTGGCACCGGGCGTGCGCGGCGATCGACGTCGCCGATGACACGGCGATCCACGTTGACGTCGCCGGCAAGCCCATCTGCGTCGCCCGATCCGGCGGCGAGCTGTTCGCCATCTACGACGTGTGCTCCCACGCCGACGTACCCCTGTCGCAGGGCGACGTCGAGGACTGCACCGTCGAGTGCTGGCTGCACGGGTCGCGCTTCGACCTCCGCACCGGCCGGCCCACCGGACTCCCGGCCACCCGGCCGGTCCCGATTTACCCCATCAAGCATGAAGGCGACGACGTGTTCGTCGCCATCGAGGAGTAGCTCCGATATGGCCAAGCTCGAGATCCGCGACCTCACGGTCAACGTCGACAACACCGAGATCCTGCGCGGTGTCAGCCTCACCATCTCCTCCGGCCAGACGCACGCGATCATGGGCCCCAACGGCTCTGGCAAGTCGACGCTGGCGTACGCAGTCGCCGGTCACCCGAAGTACACCGTGACCGGCGGCACCGTCACCCTGGACGGCGACGACGTGTTGGCGATGGCCGTCGACGAGCGAGCTCGCCGCGGACTGTTTCTCGCGATGCAGTATCCCGTCGAGGTGCCGGGGGTGTCGGTCTCCAACTTCCTCCGTACGTCGGTCACGGCGATCCGCGGCGAGGCGCCGAAGCTGCGGCTATGGGTCAAGGAACTCAAGACCGCGATGGCCGACCTCGACATGGATCCGGTGTTCGCCGAACGAAGCGTCAACGAGGGCTTCTCCGGCGGTGAGAAGAAGCGCCACGAGATCCTGCAGCTCGAACTGCTCCGGCCGAAGATCGCGATCCTCGACGAGACCGATTCCGGCCTCGACGTCGACGCGCTGCGCGTGGTCTCCGAGGGCGTCAACCGGGTCGCTGCCGCACACGGCACCGGCGTACTGCTCATCACGCACTACACCCGGATCCTGCGCTACATCACGCCGCAGTTCGTCCACGTGATGTTCGACGGGCGCATTGTCGAAGAGGGCGGCCCCGAGCTCGCACAGGTCCTCGAGGACAAGGGATACGAGCACCTGCGGCCGGCTGCCGCACAGGGCTAGGTCAGCGATGGGCACCCTCGATATCGCCCTGCTGCGCAAGGATTTCCCGATCCTCGAGCGCGAGATCAACGGCCATCCGCTGGTCTACCTCGACAGCGCCGCAACATCCCAGAAGCCGCGGGTAGTCCTCGATGCCCTGCGCGACTACTACGAGCAGCACAACGCCAACGTGCACCGCGGCATCTACACGATCGCCGAGGAAGCCACCTCGCTGTACGAGGGTGCGCGGACGGCGGTTGCGCAGTTCATCGGCGCTGCCGACCGCCGCGAGATCGTGTTCACCAAGAACTCCACCGAGGCGATCAACCTGGTGGCTCGCTCGCTCGGGGACGCGCCGCCGCAATCCGCGCTGCACATCGGCGTGGGCGACGAGATCCTCATCACCGAGATGGAGCACCACTCCAACATCGTTCCCTGGCAGCTGCTCGCGCAGCGCAGCGGCGCGACGCTGCGCGCCGTCGGCCTCACCGACGACGGCCGGCTCGACCTCGACTCGCTCGACCACTTGCTCACCGAGCGCACGCGGATCGTGGCCGTCGTGCACCAGAGCAACATCCTCGGCACGGTCAACCCGGTCGCCGACATCGTGCGCAAGGCGCATGCCGTCGGTGCGCTGGTCCTCGTGGACGGCTCGCAATCGGTGCCACACATGAGCGTCGACGTGCAGGCCATCGCCGCCGATTTCTACGTCTTCACCGGCCACAAGATGCTCGGCCCGACGGGCATCGGCTGCCTCCACGCGCGGCTCGACCTGCTCGAGGAGATGCCGCCGTTCCTCGGCGGCGGCGAGATGATTGCCGACGTCACCATCGAGCGTTCGACGTACGCCAGCGTGCCGCACAAGTTCGAGGCCGGCACGCCGATGATTGCCCAGGCGCCCGCGCTGACGGCCGCGATCGACTACCTCACGGCAGTGGGTCTCGACGCGATCCACGCGCACGAGCAGGCGCTCACGGCGTACGCGTTGCAGCGGTTGGCCGACGTGGATGGGCTGCGCATCATCGGGCCGCGCGACGCGGTCGACCGCGGGGGAGCCGTGAGCTTCACGCTGAGCGACATCCACCCGCACGACGTCGGTCAGGTGCTCGACGAGCGCGGCATCTGCGTTCGCGTCGGACATCACTGCGCCCGCCCGGTGTGCCTGCGGTACGGCGTACCGGCGACGACCCGCGCGTCGTTCTACCTCTACAACACGCCGGCCGAGATCGATGTGCTTGTCGACGGGCTCGAACACGTGAAGAGGTTCTTCCGTGCAGCTTGAGTCGATGTACCAGGAAATCATCCTCGACCACTACCGCAGCCCGAAGAACAAGGGCCTGCGTGATCCGTTCGACGTCGAGGTGCATCACGTCAACCCGACCTGCGGAGACGAGGTGACGCTGCGGGTCACGCTCTCGGGCGACGTGGTCACCGACGTCAGCTACGACGGCAGCGGGTGTTCCATCTCGCAAGCGTCGGAATCGGTGATGACCGAGCTCGTGCTCGGTCGCACCATCGACGACGCGATGGCGACCGCGGACGAGTTCCTGGCGATGATGCATGCGCAGGGGCAGAGCGAGCCTGACGAGGAAGTGCTCGAGGACGCGGTTGCGTTTGCCGGCGTGGCAAAGTACCCGGCGCGCGTCAAGTGCGCGCTGCTCGGCTGGATGGCTTGGAAGGACGCGGTGCTGCAGGCTCGCGCGATGACACCGGAGGAGAAGCAGTGACTGACGACATGCGAGTCGAGGAGACGACGGCCCGGCCGGATCACCCGGCGGACGATCACGCCGGTCACGACCACGCCGGTCACGACCACTCGGGGCACGACCACTCGGGGCACGACCACTCGGGGCACGACGACGGTAGCCACGCGGGTCACGACCCCGGCGCCGACAGCCGGCCGCAGTCGTCGACCACCGTCACGCACTCGGCGGCCGCGCCCCTGACGCACGCGAAGGTCGAAGACGTCGAGGAAGCGATGAAGGACGTCGTCGACCCCGAGATCGGCATCAACATCGTCGACCTCGGCCTGGTCTACGGGGTCACCGTCGACGACGACAATGTCGCCACGCTCGACATGACCCTGACGTCAGCCGCTTGCCCGCTGACCGACGTCATCGAAGACCAGACGCGCGCAGCTCTCGACGGCATCGTTGCTGGGCACCGCATCAACTGGGTCTGGATGCCGCCGTGGGGCCCCGACAAGATCACTGACGACGGACGGGAGCAGATGCGCGCTCTCGGCTTCAATGTGTGAACGCAGCGCTCCTTCTCCATGCTGAGTGCTGCCGAGCTTGAGCTGCGGGCTGGTGCTCGATCGCTTATCGAGCACGCGTCGATCCGGGTCGGTCCCGGCGACCGGGTAGGCCTCGTCGGGCGCAATGGCGCGGGAAAGACGACACTGCTCCGGGTGCTTGCGGGCGAGGGTTTGCCGGCTGCCGGCTCGGTGGCGCGGTCGG
>JBDSAK010000397.1:0-5640 GCA_039922195.1 Mycobacteriales bacterium | reverse complement strand
AGTCGAGGGCAGCGAGTTGCCGCTCTCAGGTGTTTTGCTCAACCCCCTTCCGACGCCTGTACGAGGCGTTCCATCCGGCGGTCGGGCACCAGCCAGATGATCGCGACCATCGTGTACACCGCGAGGCCGGCCCACGGCGAGGCGACCGCCGAGAGCGCGATGCCGATCAGGTAGAGCACCGGCGAGAGTTTGCCCTTCTTGTCGGTGCCGATCGCGCGCTGCAGCCGCGAGTCAGGGCCCTCCACGCGGACGATCGACAGCTGGAGGATGTAGTAGGCGATCGCCGCGGCCAGCAGGTTGACGCCGTAGATAACCGTCGGCGCGCGGCCGAAATCCGACTCCTGCATCCACGCGGTCCACAGTGGCATCAACGAGAGCCAGAACAGCAGATGGAGGTTGGCCCACAGCACCGCTCCGTTCACCCGCTCGACGACCTGCAGCATGTGGTGATGGTTGTTCCAGTAGATACCGATGTAGACGAAGCTCAGCAGGTAGGTCAGCAAGCTGTTCGCGATATTGCCCAGTGCGTCGTACGAGGCCTCTGCCGGTGCATGCAACTCCAGCACCATGATGGTGATGATGATCGCGAGTACGCCGTCGCTGAACGCCTCGAGCCGGGTGGTCCGCACGTAGTCCTCTCTGTCTAATGCCCCCGCGTTTCGCGGCCCAGTTCCCGCGAAGTCTGCCAGCATCAGCGCACCCGGGTGCTCTAGACGGTTGCCCGCGGCGCAGGCACAGTGAGCCGTGATACGTACCGCGAGTCTCGAGAGGGTTGCTATGAAGCGGTTCATGGTCCTGTACAACGCGCCTGTCCCGGCCGCCGAGATGATGTCCAGCTTGAGCCCGGAGGAGGCAAAAGCCGGTATGGACGCCTGGATGGCCTGGTCGGCACAGACCGGAGACGCGCTGGTCGACTTCGGGATGCCGGTGCAGGCCGCACGGCGCGTCACCGCCGACGCCGCCGCCGAGTCGACCAACCAAGCGTCGGGCTACTCGATCGTCCAGGCGGAGGATGTCGACGCGGCCACCGCGTTGATGGCGAAGCACCCGCACCTGCAGATGGTCGGTGCGTCGATCGACGTACTTGAGATTCTGCCGATGCCCGGCATGTGACGCATACCGCCTTTATCCGCTGAGTCGCGGGCGCAGCGTTGACGACACGACCGGCCAGCTACTTCGGCATCGACCTCGCTTCCCGTCGCAGCCCGCGCCCGACTGATGGCCGCCCGGCCGGACGGAAAAGGCGGCAAGCGTGCCGGCATCGCTACTACCTGATCGCGGCCAGAACGTGCATGCTCGGAGTCAGGACGCCTGGTCGTTTGCGTGAGTGAGGTCGGGGTGCGGATGGACGTCGCGGCGGACACCCTGCAAAAGGCGCTGCGGATCAACCTCGACCCGCGCTGGTACGGCACCGTCGCGGAGATCGGTGCCGGTCAGGAAGTCGCCCGCTGGTTCTTCCGCGCGGGCGGCGCCGCCGGCACGATCGCCAAGTCGATGTCGGCCTACGACATGGCCGTCAGCGACGCGGTGTACGGAAAGTCCGAGCGCTACGTCTCCCTCGGCCGGCTGCAGGCGATGCTCGATCGCGAGATCGACCTCAACATTGAGCGGCTCAGCGAGACTCGCGGCGCGCACACGTCGTTCTTTGCCTTCGCTGACACGGTGGTGGCGCGCAGCTACCAGGGCGGCAACGAGTGCCACGGCTGGATGGGCGTCCGGTTCCAAGCGCAACCGCTCGACGAGCCCAGCCAGATCGTGCTCCACGTGCGGATGCTCGACGAGGATGCCAGCCTGCAGCAGGAGGCGCTCGGCATCGTCGGCGTCAACCTGCTGCACGCAGCGTTCTTCGAACGGCACGAGCCGGACCAGGTCGTCGCGAGTCTGCTCGACCGGCTGACGACCGGGCGCATCGAGATCGACATGATCGCCTTTCGCGGTATCGAGTTCCGCAGCGTCGACAACCGGGTGATGGCACTGCGACTCGTGCAGCTCGGGCTCAGCGGCGTCGCGATGTTCGGCCCCGACCGCGAGGTGCTACAACCGAGCGAGACGCTGCGCAAGCACGCCGTACTCGTCGAACGCGGCAGCTTTCGCCCGCCGACGGTCGTCAACATCGACATGCTCGACTGCGCGCTCGCGAAGTTCGAGCGAGACCCGGCGGTTCAAGGAAAACCCGTCCTGGCGCTGACCGAACTCACCATGGGCAACCTGCGGGCCGGCCAGGCGGAAGTGGACCGGCGCGACTTCCTCGCCCGCGCCGATTTACTCGCGGCGTGCGGGATGACCGTGCTCATCTCCGACTATGTCGAGTACTACCCGCTCGCGGTCTACCTCGGCGAACGCACCCAGGAGCGGATCGGCATGGTGATGGGGGTACCCAGCCTGATCGATCTGTTCGATGAGGCGAACCACAACCAACTGCCGGGCGGCATCCTCGAGAGCTTCGGCCGCCTGTTCAAGAACGACCTGAAGCTCTACATCTACCCGATGCAAGACCTCGATACCGGAGCCGTCGTCACCGTCGAGGACATGCCAGTCGAACCTACGCTGCGACCGCTGTTCGACTACCTCGCGGGGCGGGGCAGCTTCGTCCACCTCGACAAGTACCGGCCGGACTACCTGCCGATCCTCAGTCGCGACGTCCTGCGGCGCATTCCCACCGGAGACAGCGAATGGGAAGCGATGGTGCCCCCGGCCGTTGCCGAGCTGATCGTCGGCCGGTCGTTCTTCGGCCACCGCAAGGACCCGGAGTGAGCGACCTGCACTCCTGATTGCCGCGCTAGCCGACGCCGGCTTCGGCGTTCTCGTTGGCGTGGACCGACTCGCCGAACTCGACGATCTGCGCATCGGACCAGTGCAGCGCGACAGGCGCCTGAATGACCAACCGGTGTCCCGCCGAGTCCTTGAAGAACAGCCTCGCCGCGTCCATGTCGCCTGGCGTGATCGTGCCGTCAGAGGCCATCGCCGGGTCGCCGCGGACGATCCGCCCGGTGGTCGACCCGACGGAAACCTCGGTCCCGTCGGTCCGATCGCCCTCGTCCTTCGATTGCAACATCACGACGAGCTTCCCTACGAAGCTGCCGACCTCCTGGTCCGGGTCGCCTCTGCGTGCGATGACCAGCGCGTAGTTGTCGACGCCCTGGATCTCCCACCCGGCTGGCACGGTACCGACGGTGTAGCCGGCCGGCTGCTCGCCGGTGTAGGCGACGAGCTTGATGGCCGGCGCCGCAACTACCGGCGCCGGCACCGATGTGTCGAGCCTCGTGACCGGCGGCGAAGCAACTGTGTCCGGTGCGTTGCCGCCCTGCGGGGCGACGACGACGAAGGCGCCCGCGCTGAGTGCGACAACCACGACCAGGCGAGTCGCGCTTTGCCGCATCCGGCGGCGAGCCAACGCCCGGCGGCCGCGGGCAACGTCACCGTCGATGACGCCGTCCGGTAGCGGTTGCGGCGAATGGGCCCGGCCGACGTCCGACAACATGGTTTCCAGATCGTTCATGACGAGCTCCTCAGGATTGCATCGTTGGTGGGGGCGGGCGTTCCGCCCGAAAGTGCAGCGCGGAGCTGCTCGAGGCCGCGCGCAGTCTGGCTCTTTACGTTGCCCTCGGAGCAGTTCAGGGCGTCCGCTGTCTCGGCGACGCTGAACTCGTGGACGTGGCGGAAGACCACCGCCGCCCGCATGCCTGCGGGCAACTGCGCGAGCGCTTGGTGCAGCTGATCGAAGTCGTCGTCGTGCTCGAGTACCGCCCGATCCGGTACGTCGGCATGGGCGCGTTCGCGGCGCCAGAACGGGCGCCGCTGCTCATCGATCAATGCGTTGACCAGTGTGCGCCGCGCGTATCTGTCCGGCCCGTCGGCCTGACGGACCCGCGGCCACGCGACGTACAGACGGGTAAGTGTCGTCTGGACGAGATCCTCGGCCCGGTGACGATCACCGCCGCTCAGCAACGTCGCAGTGCGCACGAGCCCATCGCGCGATCGCACGACGAAGGCACGGAACTCCTCGTCGCGGGGAGTCCTCATGAAGCAGGTTCTTTTCTCATGCCCCTAATACGAGATCGGCAGCTCAGGCGTTGCACGGTATCCAGAAGGACTGCAGACCCGGCTCGCCGTGAGCGCGGCTAGACGACCTCGATCGTGAGATCGGCCGGAGCGTCGAGCACGGTCGTCGTGCCGTCCGCGGTGCAGTGCACGGTGAACGAATGACCCGCGAACTCCATGCCGTGCAGCGTCATCTCGCCGAAGGGTGATGGTCGACACGGGCGCAGCACCAGCCTGCCCTCGCGGGCGTTCGGTTCCGGGCCCAGGGCCACGGAGAACAGGGCTGCCGCTGACGCCGCCGCCCAGGCCTGCGGCCGGCACGCGGCGGGGTACGGCGCCGGCCGGTCCAGCGCGTCGGCGCCGGCGTACAGCTCGGGCCAGTGGTGCTCGAACGCAGTCGACGACGCCAGCAGAGTGCGCACGACCACCGCGGCCTCGCGCGCGTGGCCCGCTCGCGACAGGTTCCACGCGCAGATCGCGGAGTCGTGCGTCCAGATCGAACCGGTGTGATAGCCGATCGGGTTGTATCCGCCGTTGTCGCTGGCCAGCGTCCGGATACCGAAGGTGTCGAGCAGAGCCGGCGACGTCAACGTCCGGGCAACTCGACCACTCTCTTCGGCGCTCAGCGTGCCGGTGCCGAGAACGTGACCCATGTTCGATGCCAGTCCGTCAACTGTTCGGCCGGCCGCGTCCACCGCGATGCCGAGCCATGGACCACCTGGCTGGTCATGACCCACCCAGAACTTGTCGCGGACCCGCGCCCGCATCTGCGCGGCCCAGTCCAGCAGCGCTGTGCCGCCGGCGCGGCCGAACCCGTCGAGGAGCGCAGCGGCGAATGTTGCCGCCTCGACGGCGTACGCCTGGGCCTCCACCAGCGCGATCGGCGCTTCGGCGATGCGCCCGTCGCGCCACCGGATCGAGTCGCCGGAGTCCTTCCAGCCTTGATTCATCAGGCCGGTGCCGGTCGCATCGACGTACCGCAACAACCCGTCGGTTGCTGGCCCGGTGTGGGCGGTCATCCAGCCGATCGCTGCCGACAGGTTGGGCAGCAGTGCCTCGACTTGGGTCTCGGGCATGCCCCAGCGCCAGGCGTCGTGCAACAACGAGATCCACAGGCAGGTGGCGTCAACGGTGCCGTAGTAGATGGCGCCGAAGTGGGTGCCCCGATCGCCCGTTGGATTGCGCCGCAACTCGTGGGCAATCTTTCCTGGCTCTTCAGCTCGTCCAACATGCGTCTCGATGCCCTGCCGCCGGGCGAGAGTACGCAGCGTGCCGGCCGCGAGATCGGTGCCGAACGGCAGCATCATCCGCGCCGCCCACAGGGAATCCCGGCCGAACAACGTGAGGTACCACGGTGCTCCGGCCGCGGCGAACAGGTCCGCCGGATCCTGCGGATCCGTCATGAGCAGGTGCCGCAGATCGTCGACGCCCGCGGCCAATGTTGGCGGCAACGCCGAGTCCTGTGCTTCGACGCGGACCCGAGACCAGTCGACAAGGGCCGAGCCCGCATCGGCATCGAAGTTGGACGCCGAGACGCGCGTTGCCACCACGGTGAGCGTGACCTCTACCGACTCGCCCGGCGCAACCTGCAGCGCAACC
>JBDSAK010000396.1:0-9388 GCA_039922195.1 Mycobacteriales bacterium | reverse complement strand
GACGGGTTGGCGGCCTCGGTCGTGAAATGCGGCAGCATCACCGACACCACTTCGGGCAGCATCGGGGTCGTCGCAGCGTGATCGAGATACACCATCAGGCCTGCAAGCCTACCTGGGGCTTCGGGTGCGCACTTCTTGAGTGAGCGCGGGGACCACCGTGAACAGGTCGCCGACTACGCCGAAGTCGGCGAGCTCGAAGATCGGCGCTTCGGAGTCCTTGTTGATGGCGACGATCGTCTTCGAGGTCTGCATGCCGGCTCGATGCTGGATCGCACCCGAGATCCCAACGGCGACGTAGAGCTGCGGCGAGACGGTCTTGCCGGTCTGGCCGATCTGCAGCTGGTGGGGATACCAGCCTGCGTCCGTCGCCGCGCGGGACGCCCCGACGGCACCCCCGAGTGCGTCGGCCAGCTCCTCGACGATCGTGAAGTTCTCCCCGCTGCCCATGCCGCGGCCGCCGGAAACGATGATCGACGCCTCGGTGAGTTCGGGCCGGCCGCTCTTGACCTCGCTGACGCGGTCGACAACTTTTGCTGCCTTCACTGCGTCGGTCAGCTCGACGGTGACGTCCTCGCGGACGGTTTCTGCTGGGGCTGCGTGCGCCTCGAACGAATTGCCGCGCACACACAGGAACGGCGTACCGCTGGTGACCACCGAGCGCACGATCGTCGCGCCGCCGAACACGTCCTGGCGGGCGACGAACCCGTCCTCGATGTCGACGATATCGGTCAACATCCCGCTGCCGGTGCGCAGCGCCGCGCGAGCGGCCGTCTCGCGGGCAACGGGAGTAGCCGCTGTCAGGACCGCCGCGGGCTGCGCCGACTGCACGAGCTGCGCGAGTACGTCGGCCGCACCGCCGACGTACGACGCAATGTCCTCGGCATCCGTGACATACGCCTTTGCTGCGCCGTACTCCTTGAGGACGGACTCGGCGGTGGCGTAACCCGGGCCGATGAAGACCGCGCTGGGCTCCCCGAGATCGCGCGCTTTGGTGAGCAGCTCGAGGGTGACCTTCTTCACGTCACCGGCATCGTGCTCGACGAGCACCAGGATCTCGGCCATCAGATGAACTTCCTGGTGTGCAGGAACTCCGCGAGCTTCGCGGCCCCGTCGCCGCTGTCCGTCACAATCTCGCCGCCGCCGCGTGGCGGTCGGTCGGTGGCCTCACGCACCGCCGTCGTCGACCCTGCGGTTCCGACCTCGTCGGCCTCGATCGCCAAGTCGGCCAGGCTCATCGTGGTGAGCGGCTTCGATTTGGCGGCCATGATTCCTTTGAACGACGGGTAGCGCGGCTCGTTGGTCTTCTCGACCACCGAAACGACGACCGGCAGCTGCGCCTCGACGAGGTCGTATCCGCTTTCCGTCAGCCGGTTGACCTTGATGGTCGAACCGTCGACCTCGACCTTGTTGGCCAACGTCAGCTGGGCGCGGCCGAGGCGCTCGGCGACCAGTGCGGGCACGACGCCTGTACCTGCGTCCGTCGTCTCGGAGCCGAAGATGACCAGGTCTGCCTCGAGGGTGCCGATCGCGGCGGCCAGGACTCGTGACGTCGCCATGACGCACGAGCCGACGAGCGCGTCATCGGTCACTTGCAGTGCAGCGTCGGCGCCCATCGAGAGCGCCTTGCGCACCGTCTGCGTCGACTTGCTCGGGCCCATCGTGAGGATCGTCACGGTGCCGCCATGAGCTTCCTTGATGCGCAATGCCTCCTCGACGGCGTACTCGTCGAGCTCGTTCATGACTCCGTCCGCTGATTCTCGGTCGAGGGTCATCGTGCCGGGCAACAGCTTCTTGTCCGCCCATGTGTCGGGGACCTGCTTGACGCACGCGACGATGTTCATGGCCGCACAGTAATCGACCTCGGTGGCGCCGCGGTGGACCGGCTGCGAGAGTCAGCCGGGATGAGACACCTGACGAACCGCCCCCGCGCGTACGCCGCCCTGCTCGCCAGCGCCGCCTTGGCACTTGCCTCCTGCACCCATCCGCCCAAGACGCCCGCTGCTTCGTCGTCGAGTTTTGCGCCGCCAAGCGCCGCCCGCAGTTCCGCGTCACCCAGCCGCCAGCCGATCTCGCCGCCCTCGCCGATCTCGCCCTCGCTGAACTCGCCCTCGCTGAACACGCCCGGCGCGACCGCCGGCGCGGCCGTCGGAACAGTCGTGGTCGCCGCCGGTGACATTGCGTGTGACCCGGCCAATTCTGCGTACGCCGGCGGCGTCGGCACCGAGACAGAGTGCCGTCAGCGGGCGACGAGCGACCTGGTCATCAGCCTGCAGCCGAAGGCCGTACTGGTGCTCGGGGACCTCCAGTACGAGGTCGGCCGGCTGGCCGCGTTCAAGGAGTCATACGACTCGTCGTGGGGGCGGTTCAAGGGCATCAGCTGGCCGGCGCCCGGGAATCACGAATACGGCACCGGCGTGACCCGCGGCTACTTCGAGTACTTCGGCGCCCGCGCCGGAACGAGGACCCGCAGCTGGTACAGCACGGACATCGCGGGGTGGCACGTCATCTCGCTCAACTCGAATTGCGCCCAGTCCGGCGGCTGCCAGCGCGGCTCACCGCAGGAGAAGTGGCTGCGCGCCGACCTCGCGAAGAATCGGGCGAAGTGCACGATCGCGATCATGCATCACCCGCGCTGGACGTCCGGGCTGCACGGGCCGAGCAGCAAGGTCGACGGACTGTGGCGCGCACTGGCAGAGGGTGGCGCAGACGTCGCACTCGCCGGTCACGATCACCACTACGAGCGCTTTGCGCCACTCAATGCGGCGGGCACGATCGACCCCGCGCGCGGGGTGCGGTCATTCATCGTGGGCACCGGAGGCCGCGACCTTTACCCCACGTTCAGCTCGGCCAAGGGCAGCGAGGTCCGCGAAACGGCCACGTTCGGGGTGCTCAAGCTGACCCTGAGGCCGGCGGAATACAGCTGGGAGTTCGTGCCGTTGCCCCGGGCCGGTGCCTTCACCGACACGGGAAGCGGGTCATGTCACTGACCCACCGCCCGCGCCCCTAGCCGGCCGACGACCAGCTACTTCTTTTCCTTCTTCGGCTTCTTGGTTTCCTTGCCGCCTTTGTCCTTGCTGCCCATCTCTCGCCTCCTTGCATGTTGCCTGATCTCAACGTACCGCCACGGCCACGGCATCGGCGAGCGACATCGGCCGTACGTCGAGCAGCTGCGCCATTCGCGCCCCCCGGTCGCCCACCATCGGCACGGAGTCGCCGCGCGATCGCCGGACCCGCGCGAGCAGGCCGGTCCTGGTGCCGAGGACATCATCGAGCTGGCGGCCGGTAACGACGTCCGAGCCGACCGCGTCGATCTCGGTATACCCGTGCAGGTCGCGCAGGTGGTCGGCCGCAACGAGCGCGTCTGCCAGGTCGTCGACGTACAGCGGCGCGATCTCCGCCGATGGCGGCACGTGCGGCCGGGCGGCGCGCGGATCGGATAGCGGCGCGAGTACGACGCCGACTCGGAACACGACGACGTCCAGTCCCGTGTCGCGCAGCTCTTGCAGGGCCGGGTGCTGCTCGAGACCGAAGCCGGACAGCGTGACGATGCGCTCGACGCCGCTGTCCGGCAGCGCCGCAATGACATCGGGTACGCCGGCCAGAATCCGGGCGGCATCGACACCCCGTAGGTGGATGATCGTGTGCGCGTCCTCGAGCACGGCCCCGAAGCGCTCCGTGTCGACGAGATCGGAGACCGCGGTTTTCACCCCGCGGTCCACGAGCGGCTGGACGGCATCACGCGAGTCGACCGTCGCCCGGAGGTCGAGACCGCGCCCGGCCAGGCGGTCGATCACCAACTCGCCGAGCGGCGAGTCGGCTCCAGTGACGACGACGGGCACCGCGACTCCTTACGCTGCAGGCACGGGTTACCCTGCCACAGCAGGTGATCATCGAAGGGGTTGAAGCGTGTCAGGTCCACAGCCCGACTGGCGCACCGTCGAGGTGGCCGGCCGGAACGTGCGGGTGATGGAGGCGGGCTCCGGCGAGCCGCTGCTCTTCCTCCACGGGTGGGGTTTGACGCCGCGCATCTACACCCGGGCGCTGGCCCATCTCTACGGCGAGGGCGTGCGGGTGATCGCACCGGCGCTGCCGGGATACGCGGGCAGCGATCCGCCCCCGAAGGACGGCTTCTCCCTCGACTGGTACGCCGCCCACACCGAGCAGCTGCTCGAAGTCCTGGGTATCACCACACCGGTCCTGCTCGCCGGACACTCGCTCGGCGGCGGCATCGCGATCCGCTTCGCGACCAACCACCCCGAATGGGTCCGGTCGCTGACCCTCGTCGATCCCGTCGGCGGAATGCCGAGCAAGTTCGGTCGCCGCAACAACGACCAGGCGATGACACACCGTCCCTGGTGGCAGTGGGCCGTCGGCGCCGTTCGCGAGGCCGACCCACGTCTGCTGCCCCGGCTGGTCCCGGGGGTGCTCCGCGACTTCGTCCCGTCCGCCGTACGCAGCCCGATCTCGATGATGATGAGCGGGGTCGCCGCTATGACGGCAGACCTCGCGGAGGAGGCGCGCGAGCTCATCGACGAAGGCATGGCCGTGATCTTCGTGTGGGGCGATCAGGACCGGCTGGTGCTGCCCGGGGCTTTCACTGCCATCGAGAGCGACGTGCCGGCATCGATCGTCCGCGGCCGGCACGGCTGGCTGGTTTCCGACCCGGAACAGTTCGGTTCTGTGCTGCACGACGCGCTGCTTGTCCACGGCATGCTCGAGAACGAACGGAGGGGGCAATCCCTCGTCGTCGACGAGTCCACCTCGCTCGCGACGGTGCTGCCGCACGAGCGCCGGGGCCGCTCGCGCAAACCGCCTAAGCCTGCTGGCGGCGGCGAGTGACGGCAAAATACGAGGGCACCTGGCCCGGGCACTTCTCCCCACTGGGCGCTACCTGGGACGGCGAGGGGACCAACTTCGCGCTGTACTCCGAGGGCGCCGAGGCGGTTGACCTGTCGCTGTTCGACGAGGACGGCACCGAACACCGGCTGCCGCTCGAGGAAGTCACCGCGCACACCTGGCACGGCTACGTGCCGCGTCTCGCGCCGGGGCAGCTCTATGGCTTCCGCTGCGACGGGCCGTTCGCGCCGGAGTGGGGCGCCCGCTGGAATCCGAGCAAGCTGTTGCTCGACCCGTACGCCAAGGCGATTGCGGGAACTCTGCGCCTCGACGATTCGATCTTCGGCTACCCGGCGAACCGCGATCACATCCTCCAGGACCATCGCAACAGTGCGCCGTACGTCCCGCGATCGGTCGTCGTTCATGACGCCTTCCCGTGGGGGGACGACCGGCCGCCCCGCACGCCGTGGGCCGACACCGTCATCTACGAGTTGCACGTCAAGGGCTTCACCAAGCTCAACCCGGACGTCGAGCCGGAATTGCGCGGAACGTACGCCGGACTCGGCCACTCCAGCGTCGTTGACCACCTGAAGCGCCTCGGCGTCACCGCAGTGGAGTTGCTTCCGGTGCACCACTTCCTCGACGAGCCGGCGCTGCTCGAACGCGGCCTGTCCAACTACTGGGGCTACAACTCGATCGGCTACTTCGCACCGCACGCGGCGTACTCCTCGGCCGGCGAGCGCGGTCAGCAGGTCCGTGAGTTCAAGGCCATGGTGCGGGCCATGCATGCTGCGGGCATCGAGGTCATCCTCGACGTCGTCTACAACCACACCGCCGAGGGCGACCAGTGGGGTCCGACGCTGTGCTTCCGAGGGATCGACAACGGCGCCTACTACAAGCTCGCGGCGCGCAACGGATCGCTCTACACCGACTACAGCGGCTGCGGTAACGCTCTGAACGTGCGGCATCCGCATGTACTGCAGCTCATCATGGATTCGCTGCGCTACTGGGTGACCGAGATGCACGTCGACGGCTTCCGCTTCGACCTCGCGTCGGCACTCGCGCGCGGCTTCCACGACGTCGACAAGCTCTCGGCGTTCTTCAACCTCGTGCAGCAGGATCCCGTTGTGTCACAGGTAAAACTCATCGCCGAGCCGTGGGACGTCGGCGAAGGCGGCTACAACGTCGGCGAGTTTCCCCCGCTGTGGACCGAGTGGAACGGCAAGTACCGCGACACGATCCGCGACTTCTGGCGCGGCGGCGAGCCGGGCGTCTCCGAACTCGCCGCGCGACTGTCGGGATCGAGCGACCTCTACCAGGACGACGGCCGGCGTCCGTATGCCTCGATCAATTTTGTCACCGCCCATGACGGCTTCACGTTGCACGACCTCGTCACCTACGAGAAGAAGCACAACGAGGCCAACCGTGAGGACAACCGCGACGGCACCGACGACAACCGGTCGTGGAACTGCGGCGTCGAAGGCGAGACCGATGACGCCGAGATCCAGCGGCTGCGCCGCCGGCAGCAGCGCAATCTGCTCGCCACGCTGCTGCTGTCTGCCGGCGTACCCATGCTCACCGCGGGGGACGAACTCGACCGCACGCAGGGCGGCAACAACAACCCCTACTGCCAGGACAACCCGATCTCCTGGGTCGACTGGACCCGGCGCACCGACGCCGGCGACCTGCTGTCACTGACCCGTCGGCTGCTGGCACTGCGCAATGCGCACCCGGTGTTCCGCCGCCGTGCGTTCTTCCTCGGCATGCCGGTGCACGGCACCGGGGCCAAGGACATCGGCTGGTTCGGGCCGAGTGGCGAGGAAATGGCCCAACGCGACTGGTCCGCACCTGGGCGAACTCTCGGCGTCTTCCTCAACGGCGACGAGATCGTCGGCCGCGGCCCGCGCGGCGAGCAGATCGTCGACGAGAGCTTCTTCATCCTGCTGCACGCAGCGCCGGATGCTGTCGACTTCGTCCTCCCCGGCGCGCCGTGGGCGACCGGCTTCTCGATGGTGCTCGACACCGCCGCCGACGGCCGCTTCGAACCCGACCGCGCTCCCTTGAAGCCCGGCGACTCGGTGCCGCTCACGCCGTTCTCGATCGTCGTGCTGGCCGCTACCAGAGAATCCGTCGAACGCCGGCGCATACCGCGCGATCAGTCAGCCGGGCGGTAGATCTGCAGCGTGACTCCGGTGTCGTAGCGCACCAGGTCAGCGAGTTCGAGCGTCACCTTCGCGCGATAGTCCGGGAAGATCGAGATGCCGCCGCCGACGAGCACGGGGTAGACCATGAGGCGCAGCTCGTCGACGAGGTTGTGCGCCAGCAGCGTGCGCACCAGCGTTGCGCTGCCGGCGACGAGGATCGGACCGCCGTCACCCGCCTTCAGGTCCTCGATGGCCAGCGGTACATCGCCGGTGATCGGCGTGGAGTTCCACCCCAGCTGCGGCAGCGTCGACGTCACCACGTGCTTCGGCATGGAGTTCATCTTGTCGGCGAACTCGCCGTCGCGATCCGGCCAGGCCGCGGAGAATCCCTGGTACGTGACGCGTCCGAGTAGGAGACTCTCGGCCTCCAGCGTCTCCTTGAGCTTGAACGCGTACAGCTCCGGATCACCGAACTCCATGGTCCAGCCGGAGTGCGGATGCGTCGGCTCGCCGCCGGGGGCCTCGACGACCCCGTCGAGGGTGATGAACTCGGTCACGATCAGGGTGCGCACGGATATCACTCCCGGCTAGGCGTCGATCGAACCTATCCTGCTCCAGGTGACCGAAGAGCTGACCGATCGCAGCATCATGCGCGACCGCCGATTCGCGCGGTTCTGGTCAGCCCAGTCCGTGTCTGTGGTGGGCGACCAGATCAGCGTGGTCGCGATTCCCTTGACAGCCACCCTTGTCCTGGGCGCAAACGCCGCCCAGATGGGCTTTCTGACGGCGGCGGTGTGGCTCCCGCACCTCCTCTTCTCGCTGCCTTTCGGTGCCTGGATCGATGCCACCAGCCACCGGCGGCGGCTGATGATCGCGGCCGACCTGGGGCGGGCGCTGACACTCGGCGCCGTGCCGCTCGCCTACGCGACCGATCGGCTCTCGATGCGCGTGCTGTACGCCGTCGTACTGCTCCTGGGGACGTTGTCGGTCGCCTTCGACCAGTGCTGGTCCTCACTGCTGTCGCTGGTCGCGCCGGCCGGCCGCGTGTCGGACGCATCGGCGTGGCTCAACGGCAGCCGGGCGGTTTCGCAGGTGAGCGGCCCGCCACTGGCCGGGCTGCTGGTCGCCGCGTTCCGGGCGCCGTTCGCGGTGCTCGCCGACATGGCGTCTTTCCTGATGTCCGCGCTGTTGTTGCGCGGTTTGCCCATCGACGAGCCCACCGTGCCTCCGGTCGACGGCATTCGGCTGCGGACCCGCGTCGCCGAGGGCCTGGCGTTCATCTACCGGCATCCGGTGCTGCGGCCGTTCTACGTCTGCGTCGCCACCGTCAACTTCTTCAACCTGATGTTCAATGCCGTGCTGGTGCTGTACATGTCCCGCACGCTGCACCTTTCGCCGCAGCTGATTGGCTTCGTCTTCGGCGCTGGCGCCGTCGGCGGCCTCACCGGGGCCGCCGTCGCCAGCCGGGTCGGCCGGCGGATCGGTGTCGGTCCCACCCTCATTGCCGGCGTCGCACTCTTCGCCACCGGCCCGCTGCTCGTGCCACTCGCCGGGCTCCACGGCCTGCCGGTGCTCCCGCTGCTGGTGGCGGCGGAGATCCTTGCGGGCATCGGCGTGATGCTCCTCGACGTACCCGCCGGCGTACTCATGGTGCTGTTGGTCCCCTACCGGATGCGAGCGCGCGCCGGCGCGAGCGGCCGCGTCGTCAACTACGGCATCCGGCCCTTCGGGGCGCTGACCGGGGGGGCGGTCGGCCAGGTGTTCGGGCTGCGCACCGCGATCACGGTCGCCGCCGTCGGCGGCCTGCTGGCCATCGGCCTCGGCTGGTGGTCACCGATCCGCCGCATCAAGGAGGAGCCCGAGCAGGTGGTCTGACTGGCCTATGCTAGGAGCCGACGTTCTTGATCAACCAGTGGTTGAGCGGACCCGCGGCTCGCAGTGCGCCGACGACCCGCTCCTTCGCCTGCCGGGTGCCGAGCCACGCCGCCGGCTGCCAATGCTTCATCGCGACGAGGCCCTTGTGCCTGAGCAGGTCGATGCGCGGATGGTCCTTGGCGAACCCATTGGGTGCGGTCTTGAGGATGTCGTGTGCCGTCACGTCGAGACCCGCCTGGCGGGTCTGGTCAACGAGCTGTTCGAGCTGCGCGCCCGTCGCGTCGTGCGCCACGGCAGCGCGGTAACGGTCGAGCGCGGCCGGCTCCAGGTGATACATCCCCGCGCCCACGAACAGCCCCTCGGCTGACAGGTGCACGTAGCCACCCTCCCCGAGGCGTGCGGCGATCGCCGTCTTGTACGGCGCCTTGTCGGCGCTGAACCGGACGTCACGGTAAGGACGGAACAGTTTCGGCGTACCGAACTCAGGTGTCAGCTCGGTCAGCAGCGCGTCCATCGGCGCCCGGACGCAGTCC
>JBDSAK010000395.1:0-4845 GCA_039922195.1 Mycobacteriales bacterium | reverse complement strand
CTCCCCGTGCCCACACATGACGACGACCGGTCCGCTCGGCAACGCCGGCAGTGTGGTGGTGAGGGCGCCGAGTTCGACGTGGCTCGCTCCGCGCACATGACCGGACGCGAACTCGTCGTCCTGGCGGATGTCGAGGACGTGCGCGTTGCCGACCGACGCGGCGTCGACCAATGCGGTTGCGTCGACCCGCTGGCCGGCCGCTTCCCATGCCGCGATCCCGCCGGCCAGTTCACCGGCGATTGACTCCACGCCGATCTTCATCGCCTGCCAGAGGATCTCGTCGGGATCCTGGTCGGCGTCCCGGACGAAGACCAGGGCGCGGTCGGCGTCGGCGAGCCAGCCCAGCCACGTCGCGAACGCGTCCCGCAGTGGTATCGACAGCGCACCCGGGATATGGCCGGCGGCGAAGCCCTTCACCGGCCGTACGTCGACGAGTTGCGCACCGGCGCCAAGCGCACTGACGACGTCGCCGACGCCCAGGAGGGCGAGCGCCGGCGTACCGCGCAGGAGCGCCGGGCCACGACGGTTGACCTCTGCCAACCGGCTGAAGTACGGCGGGAAGCTGCCAAGCCCGGCCAGCAGCCGAGCGACGAACTCGTCCTCGTCGCGCGCGGCGAGCAGCGGGTTGCCGGACCTCTCCAGGCCGATCGTCGTCGTCCGCAACCCGCCGGGTGGGGCGGCGCAAAACGACCCGGCGCCATGAGTCGGATAGACCGCGGTGTCGTCAGGCAGCAGTTCCAGCAGCCGGCGAACTGATGCGTACTGGGCGCGGGCGAGTTCGTCGGTCCGCGCCGGGTCCACCAGGTCGGTGCGGGCGGCGGCGCCGACGATGAGTGATCCGCCACTGAACACGCGGAGCGGCTTCGCACCGTCGAGCAACACATACGCGATGTGTTCGTCGGTGTGGCCCGGCGTCGCCAGCGCGCGCAACGTCAACCGGCCCAGATCGATCTCGTCGCCGTCAGCCAGTCCTCGGTGCGGATACTCACGGCGGCCGGCGGCAGACGCGATCACGCTCGCACCCTCCGCCGCGAGTTGGACTGCGCCGGTGAGAAAGTCTGCGTGCAGGTGCGTCTCCGCGACGAACGCAACGGACAAGCCGCGCCGCGTCGCCGCCGTACGGAGAGCGCGAAGATCCCGGCTCGGGTCGATCGCGAGCGCGCGTCCGTCGCCGAGATCGACCAGGTACGCCGAGTTACCGAGGCCCTCATCGACCAACGGAAGCACCGCGTCGACCGCGCCGTCACGTTGTGTCATCAGGTTCTTTCACATCCTCAAGCGATTGCTTGATAACCAACATCGCTCGGCTCGGCTTGCTTGTCAAGTGCTCGATTGAATAGCAGACTCGATCCATAGGAGGACAGATGTCAGATAGACGGGCGAAAGATGCGTTGTACGACGGCCTGGCGTCGGTCGCAAAGGCGCTGGGTAGTGGACGGCGGGCCGAGATCGTTGACCTGCTCGCCCAGGGCGAGCGACCTGTCGACGAGATCGCGGCGGAGATCGGCCAGAGTGTTGCCAACACTTCCCAGCATCTCCAGCATTTGCTCCGCTCCGGATTGGTCGGTACCCGGCGTGAGGGCACCCGGATCTTCTATTCGCTGGCCGGTTCGCAGGTGGCTGATCTCTGGCTCGCGCTGCGCGGGGTGGCCGCGGAGCACGTGGCCGAGATCGACCGGCTCGCGGATGCCTACCTGGGTGACCGCGAGAAGCTGCAGACGATGAGCCGCGACGAGCTGCGTCGACGGCTCCGCCGAGGTGATGTCCTTGTGCTCGACGTACGGCCTGACGCCGAGTTCCGGGCCGGTCACATCGCGGGTGCGCAGTCATTGCCGATCGGTGATCTGCGCAAGCGGCTGCGCGACGTACCCAAGGACACGGACGTGGTGGCCTACTGCCGAGGCCCGTACTGCGTGTATGCGGACGACGCGGTTCGACTGCTCGGACGAAACGGGCGGAAGGCCGCTCGGCTGGAAGACGGATTTCCTGAGTGGTCCCGCGCGGGGCTGCCAGTCGCGAACGGCGACGAGCCCGACCTGCGTGGTCGGGCACCCGCCAAGCGAGCCCGACCTCGCAGCACTTCGGTCAGTAGCTGAAGGTCGTCGCGCCTTCATCGCCGATCCAGTTCCACATCGGCACCGTTCCATTGAGTTCGGCGCCTTTGATGAGCTGCGCCTCGTCGAGCTTCCTCGAGTTGAAACAGATTGGGCAGACGTAATACTGGCCGCCGGCATTCTGGTAGCGCGCCAGCAGATCAGGCAGTGAGGGGCAGCCCTCGCATGCCGTGCCGACTGCGACACCTTCGACGGCGAGACGGACCGCCTCTTTGGTCAGGAACATCAGTGTCGGCCTGCCCGTTTCCGCGGCGCCGACGGCGACGAGGAAGGCCACGGTGACTTTCTCCGGGTCCTCCAGTCCTGTGACGAGGCTGATGACTGCTTTCTGGGACATGATTTCCCCTCCGGGGTCGTTAGCTGATGGGCTTGACTGCGAGCAGCGAGACGCTGCGGATGCCGTAGGCGTCGGTTGCCGATTGGGCGGAGCCGGACAGGAACGCGTAGGTCGTGTTGTCGCGCACCGTCTCAACGTGTAGTCCCGCCTCCTCGATGAGGGACAGGTAGTCGTCGATCTGCGAGGCTCCACCGACGCACGCGGCCCACAGTTCGGCGTTGCACACGATCGCCTCCGGCAGTGGCCGTTCGGACACGATGTCGGCGAGGGCAAGCCGGCCGCCCGGCGCGAGTACCCGGGCGGCCTCACGGAACACCGCAGCCTTGTCTGCCGACAGGTTGACCACACCGTTGGAAATGACAAGGTTGACCGAGGCGTCGGACAGCGGCAGCTCTTCGATATAGCTGCGCACGAACTCCACATTCGCCAGACCTGAGGCGACGCGGAGATCCTCGGCCTTGGCCAATTGCGCATCGGTCATGTCCACGCCAGTCACGTGTCCGGCCCCGCCAACCAGCGCGGCCGCCGCGAAGGTGTCGGTCCCAGACCCGCTGCCCAAATCCAAGACGTGGTCGCCCTCGATCGGCTCCCCAAGGTCGAGGAAGTAGCCGACGCCGGCGAACGAGTCGAGGGCCTGCTCTGGAACGCGGTCGAGGAGTTCGCGCGGGTAGCCGAGGCGCTCCGCGAGCCCGCGGCCCATCTCGAAGTGGTAACTCTCGTGCGGCCGCTCGGCGACCGCCTGATAGACATCCTTGACCCGCTGCTCGAGCTCACGAGCATCGACGCCGGCGCCTGTGATCATGCTGGTCTCCTCAAGTCCCCCACTATTCAAGCGAACTATTGACTATTGCCGACAGTGTGTCAAGGAGTCTGTCCGGACGATCTGACGCGGCGTCTGCACTTGTGTGCACTTGCGCTCGCGGCACGCCGTGCCGGCGCGGCGTGTACGCGCCGGATTGCACACAAGTCGGACCGCGTCGCTGACGACAGGAGCGCTAGTCGCCGAGTAGCGCGTCGACGAACGCCTCTGGTTCGAACGGCGCGAGGTCGTCGGGCCCCTCGCCGAGGCCGATCACCTTGACCGGGATGCCGAGTTCGCGCTGCACCGCGATAACGATGCCGCCCTTCGCCGTACCGTCCAGCTTGGTCAGCGCAATGCCGGTGACCCCGACGGTCGCGGCGAACTGCTTGGCCTGCACGACGCCGTTCTGACCCGTCGTCGCGTCGAGCACGAGCAACACCTCGTCGATCGACCCGAGCTTCTCGGCAACTCGCTTGATCTTGCCGAGCTCGTCCATCAGTCCGGTTTTCGTGTGGAGGCGTCCGGCGGTGTCGATGAGTACGACGTCCGCCCGCCGGTCGATGCCGGCTTGAACGGCGTCGAACGCCACCGCCGCGGGATCTGACCCCTCGGCCTTGCGGACGACGTGCGCGCCGACCCGCTCGCCCCAGGTCTGCAGCTGGTCGGCTGCCGCTGCCCGGAAGGTATCGGCGGCCCCGAGTACGACGGACCGCCCGTCGGCGACCAGCAGCCGGCCGAGCTTGCCGCACGTCGTCGTCTTCCCCGTGCCGTTGACTCCCACGACGAGGACGACGGCCGGGCGGTCCTCGTGCGGCAGCGTGCGAAGCATCCGCTCGCTGCTGCCAACAGCGCGCAACAGCTCGGTGCGCAGCAGCGCGCGCACATCGGTCGTCGACCGGGCGCCCTCGACCGCGACCTGCGTACGCAGTGCGGACACGATGTCCGCGGTCGCCGCGACACCGACGTCGGAAGAAAGCAGCGTGTCCTCGATCGCCTCCCAGGTGTCCTCGTCCAGCTTGTCGCCAGACAGCAGCGTGAGCAGCCCGCGCCCGAGACCGGTCTGCGAGCGGGAGAGCCGCGAACGCAGCCGGACCAGTCGGCCTGCGGACGGCTCAGGGACGTCGAGTCCGGGCGCGGCGGGCAGCTCGATCGTCGCCACGACGCGTTTCGCGGTGTCTCGCGGCTCGGCCGCCTCGTCGCTGATTCCGGGTTGGCGATTCGCCGGTCGATCCGGTGCTGCGGGCGGGGTCGGGCTTCGCCTCGACCGGCTGACGAAGGCAACAGAGGTGATGACGATCAGCAGAAGGACGACGGTGATGCCGATGACCAGCTCAGGCACTGGCTTCCTCGCGCTCGCGGAGACGTTGGGAGATCACTGTGGATATCCCATCCCCGCGCATGCTCACGCCATACAGGGCATCGGCAACTTCCATCGTCCGCTTCTGGTGGGTGATGACGATGAGCTGCGACGCCTCCCGGAGCTGCTCCATGATGTCGAGCAGCCGCCCGAGGTTGCGGTCGTCGAGCGCCGCCTCGACCTCGTCGAGGATGTAGAACGGCGACGGCCGGGCACGGAAGATCGCGACCAGCAG
>JBDSAK010000394.1:0-12372 GCA_039922195.1 Mycobacteriales bacterium | reverse complement strand
GATCGAGGTAGAAAAAGGCCTTGTCGCACAGAATAGGCTTCGTATGGCTGAGGCTGATGATCTGCCGCGTCGGGAGGCCGCATGATCTCCGTCGGATTGGTGGAGCGCGTCCGCGCCCGCCTCGTTGCCGAGGGATCGAGTGCGACGCCGGCATCGGTTGCCGCTGCCGTCCGCGCTGAGGGTGTCATCTGTGGCGACCTCGACGTCGCCGCAATGCTTCGTGCCGTGCAGGACGAGGTCATTGGTGCGGGGCCGCTGGCCGCCGCGCTTCGCAACCCCGACGTCACCGATGTGTTGGTCAACGCGCCTGACGAGGTATGGGTTGACGGCAGCGGCGGCCTGCGGCGGCTGGACGTTCAGTTCACCGATGATGCGGCCGTGCGGGCTCTGGTCGCTCGTCTGCTCGCGGGTTCCGGGCGGCGACTGGACACGGCCCAGCCGTGGGTCGACGCGCGGCTTCCCGGTGGCGTGCGGCTGCACGCGGTGTTGCCGCCCCTGGCCCGGCGCGGCACTACCGTGTCGCTGCGCGTCCAGCGTTCGAAGCCGTTCTCGCTGGCCGAGTTCGTCGCGATGGGCACGACATCGCCGATCACCGCCCGGCTCCTCAAGGCCGTCGTGCGCTCGCGGTTGGCGGTCGTGGTAACGGGTGGCACCGCTTCGGGCAAGACGACATTGCTCAACGCGCTTCTGACACTCGCCGATCCGGCCGACCGGGTGGTGATCGTTGAGGATGCCGCCGAGTTGCAACCGGACCTGCCGCATGTGGTCTCGCTGGAGGCGCGTGCCGCCAACGCTGACGGATCTGGTGCGGTGACTCTGCGCGACCTGGTGCGTCAAGCCCTGCGGATGCGGCCAGATCGCCTCGTGGTCGGCGAGACGCGCGGCGAAGAGGTCATCGACCTTCTTGCGGCGCTCAACACCGGGCATGACGGCGGTCTCACCACATTGCACGCCAACAGCCCAGGCGACGTTCCCGCACGAGTCGAAGCCCTTGCGGTGCCGGCAGGAATGCATCGCGAAGCCATCCAGGCGCAGTTGATTGCGGGAGTGCAGGTCGTTGTGCACCTGAGGCGCTCCCCGGCGGGACAGCGCTCCATCAGTGAAATCGGCGTGCTGGTCGAATCAGCGGGCATCCCGGCGGTCGTGCCGGCGGTCGTCGGCTCGGCTGCGGCGTCAGGCGCGGAGCGCCTCCGTGGACTCATCCACGACCGCGAGGGCGACGCGGCCGCGGTGCCGTGATCATCGCGGCGATGGCGTTCACTGCAGGGGCAATTCTCACGATCACTCGGGCCGGCCGGCGCGCCAGCACCGCACCCCGGTTGCCGTCGCCGGTGAGTGGCCGGCCGGTCGCACGCCGGGGTGACGGAGGCGAACGCCGACGCACCGGGCCGGCGCTGGTCGCCGCGACCGCCGCGGTAGCACTTGCTGCGGGAGCTGGGCTCGCCACAACGGCCGCCGCTGCCGCGGGCGCGATCGTCGTTTGCCTCGCACACCATCACCGGACGAGCCGCCGCTCAGCCGCCGCCGCCACCGGCGCCGTACCAGAGGCGTGCCGGGTCCTCTCAACACATCTGCGCGCGGGATCGTCGTCTGTCGAGGCGCTGGTCGCGGCGGCCGCGACCAGCCCGCCGCACCTTGCTAAGGCGTTGCTTTCGGGAGCCACGGCCGAGCGGCTCGGCTCGTCAGTCGCCGCCGCGCTCCGATCGAGCGATTTCGGTGCCGGTGCGCTGTGGCCCGTCGCGCTGTGCTGGCAGGTCTGCGGCGATACGGGCGCGGCTTTGGGGTCGACACTCGACCGCCTGGCCGCCGTCCTGTCCGCGGAGCGGGAGGCCCGCGAGACTGTCGATGCCGAGCTCGCCGGGGCCCGCCTCTCGGCCGCAGTCATGGCCGGGTTGCCGATCATCGGCCTGCTCATGGGTACGGCGTTCGGAGCTCGCCCCATCGACTTCCTGCTCAACACGCAGGCGGGCATCGCGTCTCTCGTCGTTGCCGTTGTGCTCGATGCAGCGGGCTGGTACTGGGTTCAGGCGCTCGGCACGAGAGCGGCTCGGTGATGCGGGTGCTCGCGATGGTTGCCGCAGCCTTGGCCGCGTGGGGCGCGTTGCCGGCAGCGGATACAGCTCGCCTGCGCTCTCGGCATTCCGCGGCTGCCGGGCGGCTGCACGACTCCCGCACGCGTTCGAGTCGTCGACGGTTCCGGCGCCCGGGGCAGCGCTCCATCGAGTTGCCGCTGGCCGTCGAACTCATGGCCGTCTGTGTCAGTGCCGGATTGCCCCCGCAGGACGCAATGGCGACCGTCGGCCGCGCGGTGCCCGATGACCTCGGCGCGGCCTTCGCTGCGGCCGCGCGGTCGCTGATCGTCGGCGTTCCGATGGAACACGCATGGTCGCCCGCTTTCGCGCGGTGGCCCGAGCTGCGCCGCGTCGCCGAGACGATGGGCCACACCGCGCGTGGCGGCACGGAACTCGTGCCTGCACTGGTGTCGATCGCCGCTGATCAGCGACGCGCGGTACTCGTCGCCCGAACACGAGCAGCGCGCCGCGTCGGAGTGTTGGCCGCTGTGCCGCTGGGATTCTGCTTCCTCCCGGCGTTCGTGTTGGTTTCTGTCGTTCCCCTCGTCGCCGGCCTCCTGCAGGAATTGCCTGCTTTCTAGTGCGCCTCTCCACAGATCCCGCAGCGAACGGTTGCGGCGCCCCGGCGTCGCAAACAGTGGGGTTGCGCCGACCGGCGCGACGACGGGAGGCCACTGATGACCACAGAGCACAAGGGCAGCGACAGCGGACTCGACTGGTCCGACGACGAGGGCATGACGACTGCCGAGTACGCGGTCGGGACGGTGGCGGCGTGCGCCTTCGGAGCCGTGCTCTACAAGATTGTGACGAGCAGCCAGGTAGCGGGATGGCTGAGCTCATTGATCGGTCGCGCCCTCAACGGCGCCTTCTGACGTGCAGGACGACGGAAGGCGTCAGTCAGCGCCCTTGGATGGGCACGACGTCGCGACGTGTTCCGCGCGGCAACGGGAGACAGTTGCCGTCCTTCTCGCGCGCCGTCGCTCGTTGGTACCTGCTGGGCGCGAGCATCAATCGGTCGACGAACCCGCGCTGATCCACGTCACCGCTCAGGCCGTCGACGATGTGCACTTCCTCGCGCTGGAAGCACGGCTCGCCGTCGCCCGTCGTGGCTGCGTTCGCGTTTGGCTCGAACAGCAGCACGAGAAAGAGCGGCCGCTGGTTGAAGCGCTCGCGCGTCCGGACGACTTGGGCGTGCGTCGCGTCGATCTCGGATCGGCTCGCGGCCAGCGCACGACTGAGTGCCGCCTGCTTGTCGAGGCTCGGCCCGCGCAGTCCGTAGGGGAGGACGTTGAGGAGTGCGAGTGCCGCCGCAACGCTCGCATAGACGACGTTCCGGGCGAGCGACGCGCGGCGTTCTCGTTGTTGCGTGGCTGCGACGGCATAGGCGGCTGCGGCGCAGCCGAGCAGGCCGAGGCCGATCAGCGGCGGCACGCTCGCGCGTCCCCACACGAAGGTCCACCAGACGAGCACGAGGCTCGAGCCGAGCCGGGTATACGGATGGCGCCGCAGGTCGGTGAGCATGATGAGTGCCGCGACGAGTCCCGCGAAGTAGAAGCCGACGCGGGTCAGCGCGGCGAGCACCAGGATGACCGCGACGTGGCGCCACCAGGGCGCTCGCCCCACCGGCGCAGAACCGGCACTGGGAGCGCCGTCCCTGGCCGTGTCCGTATAGGTTCGCTCGTGCTGCCTGCCCGTCATCAGTGTCGACCTCCGCGACAAGTCTCGCCTACGGTCGGCCCGCGTCGCGTATCCGGGTTGTCGCGTCAGCGTGGATCGGTCACCGCAGAGACCGCGGTCGCTCTCCCGGCACTCGTGGTCGTCCTCCTCGCGGGCGTCTGGGGACTTGCGGCGGGCAGCCTGCAGGCACGCTGCACGGCGGCGGCGCGATCCGCCGCACTCGCCGGCGCGCGGGGGGAGCGCGATGCGCACATCGCGGCGCGGGTGCGGGAAGCCGTGGGATCAACTGGTCGGGTCTCGCTGTCACGGTCCGGTGGCGCGCTGACCGCTCGGGTCACCGCCGCCAATCACCGGATCGGTCCGCTGCCCGGCTGGCACGCGACGGGTACGGCGACCGCCCAGCTCGAGCCCCGGTGACGTCTCGAGCCGGGCGGCGACCGGCCGGAGCGGGATCTCACGACCCGGCTTCGCCCGATGCTGGATCTGGAGCGGTCTGGGTCCTGTGTGCGCTGGCGATCACCGCAGCGGTTGCCTTCGGGTTCACCGCGGCCGGCGCCGTAGCGGCGCGCCATGCCCGGGCTGTTGCCGCTGCCGACTTCGCGGCGCTGCGCGCGGCAGACGTCTTGCAGCATCGCGGCACAACTGGGGAGGCCTGCGGCTCTGCAGCGACCGTCGCCTCGGCGAATGGGGCGGTGATCGTGTCCTGCAGGACGAGCGGGATGCAGGTCGAGGTGACGGTGGCCTGCGGGACGGCTGGTTTCGGCGCACCGCAGGTCCGTGCGACGGCGCGCGCCGGCCCGGCGGCGCTATCTGTTGCGCCGACCGAACACGCGGCTTTCCCGCTGCTGCCTGGCCGTTTCGACCGCCGGAGTGCCGTATTCAGTCGGAGGCCCGTCGGTTGAACCCTGGTCGGTCGCCCCCTGGTCGGTCGCGCGCCCGGCGGGCGTCTCCTGTGGGTAGACCGCGGGAGCCTCAGTGGCGCGCAGGTCGATTGGCTCGGGAGACGTGGCCATCATCGGAGTCACCGGACGGTGCGCGCGATCCGCCGCCACGTCGTCATCGCGATCGGTCGGCGTAGGGAAGGCGGTCGATCCCCTGGCGCTTGTTGCCTGTACGGCGGTTGGTGTCGTCGCGCGCCGTCCGGCTGCTGTGCGCAGCTGGATGTTCTCTTCCTCGAGCTCATCGACGCGCGACCGCGATTCCTGCACGACCATGCGGCTGGCTGCGCGGCGCCGGCGACTGTGGCGCACGCCTGCCGCGATCATCCACAAGCCGAGCAGGCCGACGACGCCCAGGCCCACCCCGGCCAGCATCAGGCCGCCGGGAGACAGGTCCGTCACCGTCTCGCCGAACACGGCAAAGGTGGCAGCGTCGGTGTTGCTCGCCGCGATCGAGACGGCGGTAGCGACACTGGCCGCGAACAATAGGAACCCGAGTAGCGCCATGGCGTACCTCCGGTAGGTGTGACCTGTCCTCATCTAGGTGTGACCTGTCCTCAGCGCTGTACCCCGCTGGCGGCAGAGAGAACCGCGTCGAGCAGCCGGACCGCCCCGGCCTTGTCCAGCGGGTTGTTGCCATTTCCGCACTTGGGCGACTGGACGCACGACGGGCAGCCGCTCTCGCAGTCGCACTCCGCAATCGCCGCGCGCGTCGCGCCAAGATGCTCGAGCCCGGCGGTGAAGCCCCGCTCGGCGAACCCGGCTCCGCCCTCGTGCCCGTCGTAGATGAACACGGTCGGCCGCCCGGTGTCCTCGTGCACCGCGGTCGATACCCCGCCGATGTCCCATCGGTCGCAGGTCGCGAACAGCGGCAGCAGTCCGATCCCGGCGTGTTCAGCAGCGTGCGCCGCACCCGGCACGCAAGCCCAGGGCACGTCGAAGCGGTCGAGCAGGTCGAGCGTCGCGGTGTACCACACCGCACGCGTACGCAACTGGCGAGGAGGGAGCGCGAGCGGCGTCTCGCCGAGCACCTCGCCGGTGAAAATGCGCTTCTTCACGTAGCCGATGACCTGGTTGGTCACGTCGACCACGCCGAAGTGCAGGCTGGCCTCCCCCCAGTCGACAGTGCGCAACGTCTCGACGATGCGGATGTCAGTCAGATCTCGCGCCGACGTGGTGTAGTCGGGCTCCTCCGAGCGCACGAGCGCGACCGAGTCGACATGGTCGAAGGTGTCGACGACATAGCTCTCACCGCGATGCAGATACACCGCCCCGGTGTGCACCTGCGAGTGTGCCGCGGCCGCGTCGACGGTGCCGAGCATCCGGCCGGTCTCGGCCTCGACGATCCGCACCGGCGGGCCGCTGGTCCCGCGAATGTCAGCGAGGTCGGTCGCCCGCTCTCGCCGTGTCCAGAACCACCCGGCCGGCCGATGCCGGAGCAGCCCGCGGCGAACCAGATCTGCCAGCACTTCGGGTGCTGCCGGGCCGAAGATCGCGACGTCCTCGGCGCTGATCGGGAGTTCTGCAGCCGCCGCGCACAGGTGCGGCCCGAGCACGTAGGGGTTGTCGGGGTCGAGCACCGTGGCTTCGACCGGCCGGCCGAACAACGCTTCCGGGTGGTGGACGAGGTAGCTGTCGAGCGGATCGTCGCGCGCAACGAAGATCGCCAGCGCGCCTTGGCCCTCTCGACCCGCGCGGCCGGTCTGTTGCCAGACCGATGACACGGTCCCGGGAAACCCGGCGAGGAGTACGGCGTCGAGCCCGCTGATGTCGACGCCGAGTTCCAGTGCGTTGGTTGCGGCAACCGCCAGCAACTGGCCGGACTGAAGCTGATCTTCGATCTCGCGCCGCTCTTCGGGCAGGTAGCCGGCGCGGTAGGCCGCCACGCGATCAGTGAGGGATTGATCGACGTCCGCCAGGTGCCGCCGCACGTTCTGCGCGACGATCTCCGCGCCGCGACGCGATCGCACGAAAGCGATCGTGCGGACCTTTTCGATGACCAGGTCAGTCACGAGATCGGCTGTCTCGGCCAGTGCCGAGCGCCGCGCTGCCGAATCCGGGCCCGCGCTCCGGTTCACCAGAGGTGGTTCCCACATCGCGAAATGCGTCGCGCCCCGAGGCGAACCGTCCGTGTCGACCACGGCCACTTCCACGCCGGTGAGCCGGCCGGCGGAGACACCGGCAGCCGAGACGGTTGCCGATGCCAGGATGAACACGGGGTCGCTGCCGTAGCGCGCACAGACCCGCCGAAGGCGGCGCAGGATGTGCGCGACATGCGAACCGAAGACGCCGCGGTAGCCGTGGCACTCGTCGACGACGACGTAGCGCAGCCCGCGAAAGAAGCTTGACCAGCGCTGGTGCTGCGGGAGCAACGCGCGATGCACCATGTCGGGGTTGGTCAACATCAGGTTCGCGTGGGCTCGCACCCAGTCGCGTTCGTCCGCCGGTGTGTCTCCGTCGTAGGTCGCAGCGCGCACGGCGGGCATCGCGAGGCCACGGATCGACCGGAGCTGGTCGGCGGCAAGCGCCTTCGTCGGCGACAGGTAGAGCGCCCGAGCCGCGTCGTCGGAGAGCAGCGCAGTCACGACCGGGAGTAGGTAGCCCAGCGACTTGCCGGACGCCGTGCCGGTGGATAGCACCACGTGCGTGCCGTGATGGGCGAGCTCGGCGGCCGCCACCTGATGGGTGTAGGGCAGGGCGATACCGCGCAGGGCAAGTCGTTGCACCAGCACCGGGTTGACCCAGCTCGGCCATTCGGCGGTGCGTGGCGAACGCGCCACCACCCGCTCGACATGAGTCAGCTGGCCGGCGTACCGCGGGCCGGCGGTCAGTGCCATCAGGAGGCGTGCGGAGTCGACCATGGCGTCCCGCGATCGTCGCACAGCGCCCTGACACCATCGCGATCCGCGACCTGCCCTCGTGGTTAGATCGGCGGCACGAGGGTACGCAGGCGACATTCGCCCGAGGGCTCTCGGCTGGCATGTCCTCAGACATGTTCTGTTGACGCACGATTTGCAGGAGGAACGCGTGGACCTGTCCCTGTCGACCCGGACCGAGGGCGACCGTACCGTCGTCGTTGTGGGTGGCGAGATCGATGTCTACACCGCTCCCAAACTGCGGGAGCAGCTGATCGACTTGGTGTCGAGCGGCGCCTACCACCTCGTCGTGGACATGGAGAACGTCGACTTCCTCGACTCGACCGGTCTTGGAGTGCTCGTCGGTGGTCTCAAGCGTGTTCGCGCGCACGAGGGCTCGCTGCGGCTGGTGTGCACCCAGGAGCGCATTCTGAAGATCTTCCGGATCACGGGTCTCACCAAGGTTTTCCCGATCCACGCCACTGTCGAAGAGGCCGTCGCGGCGACGGACTGACGCGCATGCCAACGGTCCAACTCAGGTTCGGGGCGCTCCCCGCGCACGTGCGCACCGCCCGGCTCGTTGCGGCCGCCGTCGCGCGACGCAGCGGGGTGGATGACGCGTTGATCGACGAGGTCAAACTTGCGGTCGGCGAGGCTTGCGCCCGGGCGCTCGCTCTGCACCAGCGGCACGCTCCGGATCAGCAGGTTCTCGTTGAGCTGCAGGAAAGCACGACAGACTTCGTCGTGACCGTGCGCGATGTCGGTCCCGGCGACGTTGTTCCGACCATCCCCGCGGCCCGTACCGCTGACATTCCCGCGCTGGTCGAATCCGCCGATATCGACGACGCGTCCGCATCGACCGCGCCGCTTCAACTCGCTCTGATCTCGGGCCTTGTCGACGAACTCACCGTTGACCGCGAGGGCGAGACAACGCTGGTGCGTATGCGCTGGAAGCTCTCCTAAGCCCGCCGTGCCTTAGCTGTACTGGCAACGCGAACGCAACCCGCTGTGCAGGTTGCGTGCACGGCATGTGGGTCGGCTACACTCCCGCAAAACTGTGACCCAGGTCACATGAGCTCGACTGCGCACCTACGGCGACGAATCACGGCGCACCGACGCGCCGCGGTTCAGTGGGTGCGGACCGGGCGCTCGAGGAGGCACGGATGCAGATCGACCTCGCCAGTGGTGGCGGGACCATTCCGAGGATCGAAGGCGGCAACCACACACTTCTCCTCATCGTCCTGGCGACCTCTTTCCTCGCTCTTGCCGTCGCCTACTACTTCGTCCGCGAAGTGCTCGCGGCCAGCCAGGGCAGCGCGAAGATGCAGGAGATCGCGCTCGCCATCCAGGAAGGCGCGTCGGCGTACCTCGAGCGGCAGTTCCGCACCCTGATCCTCTTCGTCGGCTTGGTCTTCGTCGTGCTATTCGCCCTGCCCGCCGATGACAACCGCACCAGGATCGGGCGATCCATCTTCTTCGTCGTCGGAGCCGCACTCTCGGCGATCACCGGCTATGTCGGGATGGGTCTTGCAGTCCGCGGCAATGTCCGGGTCGCGGCCGCCGCACAGGAGTCGGGACTCAAACGGGCGCTGCGCATCGCGTTCCGCACCGGCGGCGTCGCCGGCATGTTCACCGTCGGCCTCGGTCTGCTTGGTGCGTCTGTCGTCCTGCTCATCTACAACGAGCAAGCACCGAACGTCCTCGTCGGGTTCGGTTTCGGTGGCGCGCTCCTCGCGATGTTCATGCGGGTCGGCGGGGGCATCTTCACCAAAGCGGCGGATGTCGGCGCCGACCTGGTGGGCAAGGTCGAGCAGGGAATTCCGGAGGACGACCCGCGCAACGCGGCGACTATCGCCGACAATGTCGGGGACAACGTGGGCGACTGCGCCGGAATGGCGGCGGACCTCTTCGAGTCGTACGAGGTCACTCTCGTCGCGGCTCTCATCCTCGGTAACGCGGCGTTCGGTATCAAGGGCGTCATCTTTCCGATGCTCGTTCGCGGCATCGGCGTCATCACCTCGATCATCGGCATCTTCGGCGTCTCCCCGCGCGACAGTGACACCAACGGCATGCGCGCGATCAACCGCGGATTCTTCATGTCGGCGCTCGCGTCGGCAGTTCTCGTCGCCGCAGCGGCTTTCGCGTTCCTGCCGACGAAGTTCTCCGACCTCGACACCGACTCGACGACGATCGCCAACCTGCCCGGCAATCCCGCGCTGATAGCCACTGCCGCGACGGTCATCGGACTGGTCCTTGCGGCAGTGATCCAGGTGCTCACCGAGTACTTCACCGCGACCGAACGCAAGCCGGTGCAGGACATTGCAAAGTCCTCACTCACCGGACCGGCGACGACCATCCTGACGGGCATGTCGGTCGGTCTCGAAAGCGCGGTCTACTCGGCGTTCGTCCTCAGTGCCGCGATCTACGGGTCATACCTGCTCGGCCAAGGCAATGAGCAGATCGCGTTGTACGCCATCGCGCTCACCGGCATGGGCATGCTGACCACGGTCGGCGTCATCGTCTCGATGGATACCTACGGCCCGGTCTCCGACAACGCGCACGGCATCGCCGAGATGTCGGGCGGGCTCGGTGCGGAAGCGGACGAGATCATGGCCGGGCTCGACGCCGTCGGCAACACGACCAAGGCCATCACGAAGGGGATGGCGATAGCGACCGCCGTCCTTGCGGCGACGTCATTGTTCGGCTCGTTCCGCGAGGCTGTCCAAGGCGCGCTGGAGAAAGCGGGGATCGATCCCCTCTCGTTCAGCCTGTCGATCGACCAGCCCGAGATTCTCGTCGGACTCGTGATCGGCGCATCCATCCCGTTCTTGTTTTCAGCCCTGGCGATCAGCGCGGTGAGCCGCGCCGCCGGCCGCGTCGTCTACGAGGTTCGGCGGCAGTTCCACGAACACCCCGGCATCATGGACTACACGGAGAAGCCGGACTATGCCGCGGTCGTAGACATCTGCACGCGCGACTCGCTGCGCGAACTCACGACGCCCGGACTGCTCGCCGTACTCTCGCCGATCGCCGTCGGTTTCGCCCTCGGCTACGGCTCGCTCGGCGCCTACCTGGGCGGCGCCATCGCGGCCGGTCAGCTGATGGCCGTCTTCCTGTCCAATGCAGGCGGGGCATGGGACAACGCGAAGAAGCTGGTCGAGGAAGGCGTGTACGGCGGCAAGGGCTCAGATGCGCACAAGGCGACCGTCATCGGAGACACCGTCGGTGACCCGTTCAAGGACACGGCCGGTCCGGCGCTCAACCCGCTGATCAAGGTGATGAACCTGGTCGCGGTGCTCGTCGCGCCGACTGTCGTGAAGTACACCGTTGGCGACACACGCAACAACCTCGTGCGCTTCCTGGTAGCCGGATTGTGCGTTGCCATCATCGCCGGCTCGGTCGTCTACTCGAAGCGGCGTACCGTGGCCGCGGCAACCGAGGTCGTGTCCGAGGAGGATCCGGTCGGCTTCAAGTAACGGGCGCTTGGCTGTCAGGTCGGTCGGCGGACGCGAGGCGTCAGCCTGGCGCGTTCATCCGGTGAGCATCGAGCTCCCCGGGGCGAACCGGCCGACCTGACGGCTGTCGTCGGTGTAGTCCAGCGCATCGAGGCGGCCTTCGCCGACCAGTGCCAGGAATGCAGTGACAGCCATCGGGTCGAACTGCGCGGCCGCGCCGTCGTGGATGTACTGGACTGCTTCGGCGCGGGACCAGGCGTGCTTGTACGGCCGCTCGTGCGTCAGTGCGTCGAAGACGTCCGCAACCGCCACGATCCGCGACCCAACTGGAATGTCGCTGCCTCGCATGCCCAGATAGCCGGAGCCGTCCCAGCGCTCGTGGTGTGTCCGCGCGATGATCTCGCCGAGCTGCAGGCAGTCCGCTCGGCTGCCCGCGAGGATCCGAGCGCCGATCTCCGTGTGCTGCTTGACCAGCGCGAACTCCTCCGTCGTCAACGCGCCCGGCTTGAGCAGGATTTCGTCCGGGATGCCGATCTTGCCAAGGTCGTGCAGCGGCGCTGCCCGACGTAGCACCTCTGCGTCGACGTCCGAGTAGCCGAGCTCGAGGGAGAGCAGCGCGGCGAGGTCGCCAACCCGCTGGGTGTGCTCATGAGTGTCGTCGTCCCGGTACTCCGCGGCACACGCGAGCCGATCAAGGATCTCCAGGCGCGATTCCTCGAGCTCCGCAGTGCGCTCCGCGACGCGCGCTTCGAGGAGATCGTTGTGGGCGCTGAGCGCGAGATGGAGGTAACGGGTCTCGAGCAGATTGCCCACGCGCAGCAGCACCTCAGCAGGGTCGAAGGGCTTGCTGAGGAAGTCGTTGGCGCCGACCCGCAGTGCGCGGTGCCTGGCCTGCGCGCTGTTGTCCGCGGTCAGCACCAGGACGGGCAGGTACTCGCTCGACCGGTGCGCGAATCGCAGTTGCTCGAGGACGCCGTACCCGTCCAGCCGCGGCATGTTCAGATCGAGCAGGACGATGTCGGCGTCCCAGCTGACGACGGTGCTGACGACGCTGCGCGGATCAGTGGTGCAACGGACGTCGGTGTAGCCCGCGGACGTGAGCAGTTCGTGCAGCAAGCTCAGGTTGACTGGCTCATCATCGACGACCAGCACGCGGGCGGTGGCCGGCGGGGATGCGTTCGCGGCGATGCTCACGGGCCGCTGTGCCGTTCGGCGGGGAGAGTGACCATTGGACGACCTCCGATGCAACGAACCGGCGGTGCTGCGAGCCCTCAGCCCCGACCTTTCCCTATGAGTTCCCTCCAGATCACATCCTCAATCGCAGGGAGTTGCAAGCCAAGTACGCTCTGCTACCGAAATCTGCCGACTTCTGGAC
>JBDSAK010000393.1:0-2787 GCA_039922195.1 Mycobacteriales bacterium | reverse complement strand
ACGCCGACGCCGACGCCGACACCGGCGCCGACTCCCGCGATGTGCACGGTGGTCAGCCTGCTGAACTTCTCGACGAACCAGGCGGCGGCCAAATGGAAGAATCCCGGCTTCACCGGTGCTGTGATCTTCTCTCCGCTCGTACCGCCCAACTACACGATCGCGTGGCAGAGCCTCACGGTGGGAGCCTCCACGCTGTGCACGAGCGGCATTACCGTTCGAAGCACCGCTCCGTGAACCAGTCGATGAATGCCGGGGTCCGCCGTCGCGGGTATGCCGTTGCGCGTGGCCAGAGCCTCGTTGAGTTCGCCCTGGTCTTTCCGATCATCATCCTGTTCATCGCGGGGTTCGTGGAGATCGGGCGCGCTGTTTTTGCCTACAACACGATCGCCAACGCCGCGCGGCAGGGTGCCCGCGTAGCCGCCGTAAATCAACTGGCAAACGTGACGGACTGCGACGAGTCCCGCCCCGTCGAGGACCCATACGAACCGCATTGGTCCATCCGAGGCTGCGTGATTGCGGCGGCCAGCACCCTGAGCATCACGACCTCGAATGTCACCATCACGTACTCGCCGCCCCCGGGCACGACGTTGACATGCACGCCGACGCTCCACGTAGGTTGCATCGCGGCGATCACGGTCACCTACTACTACTCGGTCGCGACGCCGTTCGTCAGCAAGCTCATCGGCCCGATCACCATGCGCCAGACCTCCCAGATGCCGGTCGAGAGGGTCTTTCCATGAGATTCGCCTCGAGGGTCCGTGCCGGTCAGCACCTGGGCGATACCGTCACGCAAGACGCGCCCGCAGGGCATCAGTCCGGGCAGGCAATTGTCGTCATGGTCGGGGCGATCCTCGTGGCAATTGCGATGGTCGCGACCATTGTCGACGGCGGCAATGTGCTCGCTCAACAGCGGGTCACGCAAAACGGCAACGATGCCGCCGCCGAGGCAGGAGCCGTCCTTCTCGCGGAACGGCTCGCTGGCGCGTCCCAGCCATCTGGTGGCTGGGATCTGAACATTGCAGGCCGACTCGCCCAGACCGCCGCCGCCAACAACATGACCGTTGAGGCGGCCTACTACACCGACATCTGTGGCATTCCGTTGAAGGCTGACGGATCCGGCGCACTCAATCTCGACCGGACTGAGGACCTCTCCGCGGCTCTCAAGGTTGGCAACGCGTCGCACATTCTGCCGGGGGGTACAGCCACCGCCCCGGACTGTCCGAATCGCAGCGTCGGCCCGGTTGCCGGTGTGCTCGTCATCGGGCGCAAGGACGTCGCGGCGTACGTCGCCGGTGCGATCGGCATGACCACGTTCCGGGTCAACACCCGAGCGACGGCTGTCGCGGGCTACCTGCAGGGCTACTGCGATGCCAGTGAGGGCAACCATTGCGCACTCCTCCCGGTCGCGTTCCCGGTCAACGTGATCACCTGCGACGGCAACAATTCACCCGTCGACACAGGCTCGCCGTGGGTCTTCAACACCGTCTACATCATCCCGTTGTGTTCGAACGCCGCGGGCAACGTCGGATGGCTCGACTGGACGCCGCCCAACGGCGGCACGGGCGAAGTGGTGTGCTCCATCCTCACCGCTGATAACCCGTCCATCGTCCTGCCGTCCTGGCAGTACGCCCCCGCCGCGGGAAACACGAATGGTGGCGGCGGAGCGTGCAGCATGTCGATCGAGGATGCGCTGCGAACCTACTCAGGCAAGACAGTGCTCGTGCCCCAATTCGATCTCACCTGCAATCCCGGGAATGGCGTGGTTCCTGACAGCGCCGAACCCGCGATCGTCACCGCGCCGAACTACGGCTGTCCGGCGGGAAAGCTGGGCGGCAACGGCAGCAACCAGTGGTACCGAATGCCCAGCTTCGCGTTCCTGGAGCTCTGCGGGCCAGGCGTCCCGGGCTGCAACGGCCTGCAGGCCGCCTACATCCAGGGCAGTGACGCGGCGAAGTGCAATACCGGCAACGGCGCGACGTCCTGCCTCGTGGCGAAGTTTGTGAACATTTTGGCCACCGGGACCGTAGGAGCGGGCGTGGGCTCCGGAACCGGCAACAAGGCCATCGGGGTGCAGCTGATCAAGTAGGACCCGCAGGGGTCGGGTTACGCCGGCAGGTCAGACGCGAGCGGATCGCCGGTCTCGGTCACGAGGTACAGGGCTCCATCGGCCTTGCCCTCGTAGGTCCAGACGTGGCGGTTGATGCAGCCTGCCGGGCAGTCGCCCCAACCAACGGTCATGACGATCGTGAAGCCGCCACCAGCACGCGGCGTCGCTACCCACCATTTCGACGCCCCGATGAGGTCCGAGCTGAGCTCGACCGCGCCCGCGAACAGCGGGTTCGATGCGATCACGAGCGCTGCAGCCTCGGCAGGCGTCGTGACCGACACGGCGATAGGTGTGGGGCTGGGCCGGGCCGATGGTGCCGGGCTGGCGGATGGCGCCGCGGCGGCGGCGCAGCCGGCGAGGATGGCTGCGCACAGGAGCCCCGGGACGAGAGTGGCGACCCGGTTCGGCGATAGGTTCTTCATGGGCCGTGTGACGGGCACCGGGCCCGAGAGGTTCCCCCGAGCCGTTTCGGCAGGCGTCGCATCCGAGCCCGGCGCGGCAGCTACCGGGTCGGCAGGCCAGGGATCGGGACGCCAGGAATGCCACCGGGGAGCGTCGTCGGGACGATCGAGCTGATGTCCCTCGGGAGCAGCGGCCCGAGCAGGAGCAGCACGACCGGGACCGTCGTGTCCTCGAGGAGCTTGCCGATCGTCGACTCGTCGACGGCCGTCCGGAGGTCC
>JBDSAK010000392.1:0-16975 GCA_039922195.1 Mycobacteriales bacterium | reverse complement strand
GCAGTTCGAAGCCGCGTCCGTCGGCGAGATGCAACTCGACGGGATCGCCCGGTCTGCTCGCCCGCGGCGGGATGTCGGTCGGTCGGACGTCGAAGCCGATCGGCTCCAGGGCGGCGACGAGATCGTCGGCCGAGACGGGCAGCGATCTCAGCAGGCGGTTGTACGGCTCGATGCGCACCGAGTGGTATGTCGTGATGACCGCCAGGAATCGCTCGATGCCGGCCGTCTGAGCCGCGAGGCTGCGGTGGTTGCCGTCTGCGACGACGAGGTCGGTGTCGTTGAGGAAGCCCAGCAGCGCGGTGCGCGCCGCCGACTCCGGCAGCAGCCACACCTCGTGCACCAATCCGTGCTCATCTGTGTCGACGCCGTACGCCGGACCGGCCGCGGCGATGAGTTCGCGCACGAGCGCATCGACATCGTCTGCCGTCGACGACGCGAGCAGCAGCACCGGGCTGACGATGTGCTGCAGCACCTCGAGATGCGCCGTGCGCTCACGGACCTTCTCGATGAACACGTCCTCGTTGCGAATGACCCGGCCCGGTGCGTCCGCGCGGTCGGAGATCTCGGCCGTCGCGACCATCGCGTAGACGCCGTGGGCAGCGCCCTGGGGTCCGGTGATCCGGTAGGCCAGGAGTACGTCGCGCTGCTCGGCGTACGAACCGGCCTTCTTCAGCGCGGCGAGTCGCTCCCGGGCTATGGGTAGCGCCTCGGTGAACGAGGTGCCGGCCGACCGCTCCGCCCGGGTGCAGTGCGGCATGTCGACCGCGAGGATCGAACCGGGCCGCGCCTCGATCAGCGCGGTGATTTCGTCGTAACTGTTGAACTCGTCGTAGTTGGGTGCGCCGGTGCCGCCGGTGGATACCCAGGCGATGTCGATGGCTGCGACCGGGGTGGCGGTGTTCGCCGGCATGCTTGTTCGTCCTATCGTCGATGGTGTCGGTGCGAGGGTACCGGCCGCGTAGGCAACCGGAGTGACCCGAGCCCGCTGATCTCGTACCGTGGCTCGAATGCCCCCCCGCACGTGGCTCCGCGAAACACGTTCCGGCGTACTCGCCGAGCGTGACCCGCGCCTGTACCTGACGGCCTACCTCGCGTCGATGATCGGCACCGGCATCACACCGGTCGCCCTGGCGTTCGCGGTGCTCGAGAACGGCGGCACCACGTCGCAGGTCGGTGCTGTGCTCGCGGCCGAGACCGCGCCACTGGTCCTGCTGTTGCTGGCCGCCGGAGTGGTTGCCGATCGCCTGCCCCGTCGTACCGTGCTCGTCGGCTCTGACGTACTGTCCTGCGCGAGCCAGATCGTGCTCGCCGTACTTCTCTTCCGCGGTACGCCGCACCTGTGGCAGCTGATGGCGTGCGCCGGCGTACTCGGCGCTTGCCAGGCCTTCCACGGCCCGGCGCAAACCGGGCTCATCCCGGAGATCACCAGCTGTGGGTGATCGTCGTCCAGTTTGCGTTCATGCATGCGTTGGTGTTCGCGCCGTTCATGGTCCTGGGCGCTGTCACGTCCGACGAGCATCTCGGCGGTGCCGCTGCCTGGGGCGCGATCCTCGCCTGCGAAGGAGGCGGAGCGGTCGTTGGTGGCCTGCTCGTCATGCGCCGAAAGTTCGCCCGGCCGTTGCAGGTCGCGACCATTGCCGCCACCGGACATGCGGTGGTGTTGGTCGCCCTCGCAGTCCGTGCGCCGTTGCCGGCGATCTGTCTCGCCGCCGGTTGTGGCGGCGCCGGCATGGCCATCTTCGGCACCCTCTGGCAGACCACGATGCATGAACAGATCGACGACGCGGTCCTTTCCCGGGTCAGTGCGTACGACTATTTCGGATCGGTGGCGCTCTTTCCGGTCGGCTATGCGCTGGTCGGGCCGATCAGCGCGCGCATCGGCGTTCGCGGAACGCTCTGGCTAGCTGCCGGCTGGCTGGTGGCCGGAAACGCTGTGGTACTTATGGTGAGAGGCGTCACCGCGGTTACGAGCACGTCTCACAGTCGGAACGCTGTTGCCAGCGACGAGGATGCAACAGCGCTGGCCGGGCAGAAGGGCAGACATGACTGACGTGACAGTGAACTCCACGGTGCCGCTTCGTGGCGGCACCTCGATACCGGCGCTCGGCCTGGGCACCTGGCAACTGACGGGTGACGAGGCGTACGACGCCGTGCGTGCAGCGCTGGACATCGGCTACCGGCACATCGACACCGCAACGATGTACGGCAACGAGGACGTCATCGGGCGCGCGGTCCGCGACAGCTCCGTCGCCCGTGAGGACATCTTCATCACGACGAAGGTGCCCGCCGAGCGAGTCGGGCGCGAGAAGGAAACGCTCGACGCAAGCCTGCGTAGCCTAGGGACCGAGCACGTCGACCTGTGGCTGGTGCACTGGCCACCCGGCGGCCGCGCGGCCCCGGACACCTGGAAAGAGCTCGTCGCGGCTCGCGAGCGGGGTCAGGCCCGCGCGATCGGCGTCAGCAACTACACAACCGCTCAAATCGATGAGCTCACGGCGGCCACCGACATCACGCCGGTCGTCAACCAGATCCCCTGGAGTCCGCGCGACTACGACGCGGACGTGGTCGCCGAACACGCTGAGCGTGGGGTCGTCCTGGAGGGCTACAGCGCCTTCAAGCGCAGCAAACTCGACCATCCCGAGTTGCGCCGCATCGCCGAGGCGCACGGCGTGCAGACCTCGCAGGTCATCTTGCGGTGGCATGTCGAACACGACTTCGTTGCCATCCCGAAGTCAGCCAATCCGCAGCGGCTTGCGGAGAACTTCGACATCTGGCACTTCGCGCTCTCGGCTGACGAAGTCTCGGCGATGGACGCGCTGACGAAGTAGCCGGGCCTAGGGCTCGGCCGCTATCGGCACTGCCGCCGGCAGGACCGGATCGCCATCGCGGGCCGGCGCGGCACGTCGAGTCGCGAGCACGGAACCGGTCAGGATGAGGACGAAGCCGACGGCCGTGGCCAGCGTGAACTCCTCGTCGAGAACGACCACGCCCAGCAGTACGGCGACCGCCGGGTTGACGTAGGTGATGACCGTCGAGCGCGTGGGACCGACCTCTGCGATCAGTTCGAAGAACACCAGGAACGCGACGGCGGTGCAGATGACGGCCAGACCCACGATCGACAGCGTTACCTCGGCTCTCGGCCATGACGATGGCGCCTGCGCCACACCGACGGGGAGATAGACCAGCGCGGTGAGCAGTAGCGAGAACGTGATGACGCCAACGCCCGGCAAGTCGGACAACCAGCGGGAGAGGATCAGCGGCCCAGCCGCATAGCAGACGGCAACGAACCCCAGCGCGGCGACCGCGCGGATGTCGCCGCCATCGACCTTGAACCACACGAGGGAAGCGACTCCGGCGAGCCCGACGAACAAACCCACGACGCGCCGACCGTCCAAGCGGTCGTCGGCGCGAGTGGCTACCGCTAGCACCGCGCCGACCAGCGGCACGGACGCAATGAGCAGACCGGTCAGTCCACTCGAGAGGTGTTGTTCGGCGATGCCGAGCAGCACCCACGGGATCATGATCTCGATGACGGCGAAGGCAGTCAGCGGGCGCCAGGCCGCGAGCAACTGGCGAAACCGACCACGCGCGATGGCAACCGGCAGCAGGATGGCACCGGCAAGCGCGGTACGGGCAAGTACGAGAGTGCTCGGCGACAGGTCGGCGACGACCACCTTGATCAGCAGATAGGGCAGACCCCAGATCAATCCCATCGCGGCGAACAGTGCCCAGCCCCGCCTGCTCACCCGCCGCTCCTGACTTCCGTGTCGATTGCAGCCGATTCTAGGCAGCGGGTCCGACAGCGACGTACTGGTTTACCGGTGGCTCAGGTGTCCAGCGGGGGCGCCTCTCCCGCAGCGACTGCCTGCACCTCGCTCGGCGACCTGAAATCACACGAGCCGTCGTGGCGTGTCGGCCGGATGCAGGCCCGGCCGGTGGCCAGGTGTTTCTGGCCGCAGGCGCCCTTGTCGATGATCTCCTCGTCGGCCGAGGCGTTGTGTCGTTCCCGGGCCTTGAGTTCTGGATCGCCCATGGGGCCGCCTTCCGGAGTGTGCCTCTCTGGCTTCGTGGCGCCGTTGCCGCGCCCATTTTGTCGCACTTTCGCGACATCCGGCAGGGCACAGTCCTGTGGCCAGACCGAAGCCCGACAGCCCGGATCTCCGCGTCGATGTGTCGGGTCAACCGCTGACTCCGCGGGAGATCGAGCGGGTGGCCGACCAGCCACGTCGCGTCCTCATCCCGCGGGTGCGCGACCCAGGCTGGCGGTCAATCGGGCATGCGCGAGAACTCGGTCCAGGGGGCGCGGCACCTGGGCGGGGTGCAGCGCTTCGACGAGAAGCCGCGCGTAACGGATCTTTCGACCGCTGTGGGTGCCCATGAATCGGCGAAGTTGTGCCTCGATCGCCCGTCCCTGTTGCGCCGACTGCTTCCGAAAGGTCGTCCATGGTCCCGTTTCGCCGGCTGTGTCGATGATCCGCTCGATCGTGTCGGCGCCGAGCGCCCGGATCAACTCGTCTTCCAGGTCAGCCGCACAGATGTAGAAGCCCAGTCGCTCCATGTCGTCGCCGCTCGGCGACGCGCCGAGCCCGGCGCCCTCGAGAGCCCGCCGGAAGATCGATGCCTCTCCGGCGTCGCACAGTCCGGCGAGTCCTAGGTCCATGCCGTGCGGTCCGAAACGCTCGAGGGAGGCGCGGATGTTGGTGACGCCGCCCATCGAGACAACCGCGACGCCATCACCGGCGAGGTTGTTGCCGCGGCCGTGCGCGAGGGTCTCGAGCGCCGCCTGGTCGCTGGCTCCTTCGACGAGTACGACGACGCGTGCTTCGGTGGTGCGCAGGCGATCGGTGACGGTTTCTGGCTGCGCGTCGCGCCAGCGTTGAAGGGATTCGGCGTGATCGGCGCGGCCGAGCAGTCGGTAGGCCTCAGCCCACACGGCGGGATCGGCGATCGGCAGGCCGCGCCATTCGCGAGTGACCCGGGTGGGCAACTCGATGACGCGCTGCCCGTCGTCGAGTGCAAAACCGACAAGGACGTCGATGTCGTGGCTCGCTGCGGCGATGACGTAACGGGCCCGCGTGCGGAACTGCCGATCACCTGCGGCCAGCTGCTGGTAGTGCACACCGATGGAGTCGAGCGCCTCCTCCACCGTCGCTTCATCGGCGTCCGTCGTCACGTCCCAGTCGCGCACGATCTCGGCGAGGCCCAGCGCGGCCAGCAGCCCAGAACCTCCGACCGCGGCAACTGCACCGCGCTGCGTCAACGCTGTCACCACCGCGGCGACGATGTCGACCGGCGGTGTCCGCGGAGTCATCAGGGTGCGGCTGCGCTGACTCGCGATTGCGGCCGCGACCAGTCGAATCGCTGCTCGGATCCGAGGTCGCGCAGGTGGACGTCGTCGTTGTAGCCGTGCAGCCGCCAGGTGAGGGGACTTCGGGTCTCGTCCCGCTCCCACGCGGTGATCGAGGTGTTGTTCGTGTGCATTCGCGCGGCCGGCAGCTCGCTGCGTGACGTGCCGAACATCTCGACCAACCACGCTTCGATCACGCCCCCATGGCACACCAGGACGATGTTCTGGCCCGTGTGCTCGGCAGCAATGCGGGTGATCGCGCCGGAGACGCGAGTCCGAAAATCCGACCAGCACTCACCGCCGGGATCTGCCGGCTCGGTCGCACTGCGTCCGATGTATTCGCCGTACCGAGTATCGAACTCGGCAAAGGAAAGCCCTTCGCCTTCACCGCAGCGCAGCTCGTGTACGTCGTCGTCGAGAATCACGTCGAGGCCGAGTGCCGGGGCAATGATCTCCGCAGTCTCCCGGGCGCGCGGCAGCGAGCTGGCGATCAGCACGCCAGCGGCAATTTCCCCAGTGGCGGCGAGCCGGTCGCGAAGGCGAGCGGCTTGCTCGCGACCGAGCGCCGTGAGGCCGCGGTCCGTCGCCATGCCGACCATGATCTCTTCGGCGTTGCCATACGACTGACCGTGCCGGATGAGGTACAGCCGGGTGAGCGTCATTTGCCCGACGCTAGCAGCGGCGGCGGACAGACCGCACGGCGATTGCCCGTCGGCCGACGGCCGGTGTCCCGTGCGGGACTCCGGCCGCCGCTGCGGTCAGTCCGCCGTGGATTCCGTGCGCAACGCCGACGACGTGCGCTGACCCACGATGGCGTCGCGCAGGTCGAGCTGCTCCGCGCTGATCTCGTGACCTTCGACCTGAATCCTGGGCAACACCCGGTCGAGCCAACCCGGGAGCCACCAGTTCCGGTTGCCGAGAAGCTCCATCGTCGCCGGGACCAGGACCATCCGGACGACGGTGGCGTCGACGAAGATTGCCGAGGCCAAGCCGATGCCGAACAGCTTGATGAGAATGTCGTTACTCGGCACGAAGGCGAGGAACACCGTGATCATGATCGCGGCCGCCGCCGTGATGACCCTGGCTGTCTTCGCCAGGCCGTCGGCCACGGCGAGCCCGTTGTCTCCCGTCCGGTCGTACTCCTCCTTGATCCGCGAGAGCAGAAATACCTCGTAGTCCATCGACAGCCCGAACAGGATCGCGAACATGATCATCGGCATGAAGATCGGCACCGGAAGTGCGTCCGGAATCCCGATCAGGTCGCCGACGGGTCCGCCGTTCGCCGCAAGTGCCATCACACCGAGCGCTGCTGTGATGGACAGCAGGTTCATGACCGCGGCCTTGAGAGGCACGAGGATCGACCGGAACACCATCATCAGCAGCAGGAACGACAACAGAACAACGCCGCCGATGAACATTGGTAGCCGCGACGAGACGCCACGTGTCGTGTCGAGGTAGATAGGAACGACGCCGCCGACGGCGATCTTGAGACCAGTGCCGGATGTGGCAGCCGGAATGGTCTCCTCGCGCAGTGAGTCGACCAGGTCCTCGGTCACCTTGTCCTGGGGGGACGTGGTCGCGACCAGCTGCAGCAGCGCAGTATCGCCCGCTGCGTTGGCGACGGCGGGGGAGACGAACGCGACCCCGCTGACAGCCCGCAGCTTTTCGCCAACCGCGTCGGCAGAGGCGACCAGTGCATCCCCGGTCTTGCCCTGGACGGTGAGCAGCATCGGCGCGGAGAACCCTGGGCCGAAACCCGTCACGAGCAGGTCTTCTGCCTGTCGGGTAGTGAACTGCGGGGGATCGTTCTTCGCGTCGGGGAAGCCGTAGCGGATCCCCAGAAACGGCGCCGACAAGGCGAGAAGCACACCGAGGCTGGCGACGGCGGCGGGCCAGGGCCGGCGCTGGATGAAGCGACTCCAGCGGTACCAGAACGACTTGTCGTACGCGAGCGCCTTCTTGCTGACGAAGGGCACGTGCAGCCGCTCGATGTTGCGGCCGGCGAAGCCGAGTGTGGCCGGCAGCAGAGTCACCGAAGCGGCCATGACGACCAGGACGACCAGGACGGCGGAGAAGGCGAGCCCCGGCGTGAATGGTTGGTTCATCAGCAGCATGCCGAGCAGTGAAATGACGACGGTGCTGCCGGCGAACATCACCGCTCGCCCGGCAGTTGCGATCGACGTCAGCACCGCGTGCCGCGGCTCTTGACCTTCAGCCAAACCGCTGCGGTAGCGCGTGACGATGAACAAGGCGTAGTCGATACCGACGCCGATGCCGATCATCGACATGATCGACGGCGCCCAGTCCGGGACCGGAACCACGCGGTTCAGGAGTTCGCCTAGCGCGACGGCGATGCCGAGACCGAACAGTGCGGTCATCAGCGGCAGACCCATGGCGACCACCGAGCCGAACGTTGCCAGCAAGATGATGACGGCAGCGATGAGCCCGATGCCCTCAGACCCGAACTCCGGAGTCTGCGACAGCTTTGCGACCGCCCCGCTGACCTCGACGCGCATCGTGGCGTCTCCGGCATTCAGGATGGGGCGCACCAGCCGCTTGGCCTCCGCAGCGGTGAACTCGTTGTCCCGTTTGTCGAGGTCCACGTCGGCGTATGCGGTCTTGCCGTCCCGGGAGATCTGGCGAGCGCCCTGCTCGGAGAAGGGACTCGAGACGCCGACGACGTGCTCGGCCGCGACGACCCCGGAGAAGAGGCTCTCCGCCCGCGCCTTGGCGGCGGGAGAGGTGACGCCGGCATCCGAGTGGACGACGATCTGGATGGTGTCGCCCGATTTCTGCGGGAACTTCTTCTTCAGAATGTCCAGGGCTTCCTTGGACTCCGACCCGGACTGCAGGTAGTTCTGGCGGAACTCGCCACCGAACGCATTGGCGACGGCGAAAGTCCCGACCAGGGCAGCAATCCACAGAGCAACGACCAGGCGGCGCTTGCGGTAGCACCAGTCAGCGAGACGGACCAACATGTATGACTCCTCGGGGCATAGCGGTGGCTACAGAGCGCTGGTGTGAGCGCTCCTGCTTCTGGATGGAGAGTGGGTGTTCGAAAAAACGGGTGACCTGTTGCGTGCTCAGTCGACGGTGCGCAGGAGCTGCTCGATCGCGGCCGTGCGTGAGCGAAGCTCGGAGACGTCGGCTGCTGTCCGCTGCTGCGCGTCGAGAGTCTTCTCCGCGAGCTGCTCGTACCGGCTGACGAGTTGCTTCATCGCGTCCTCCTGAGCGGCGGCAATCTTGGTCTTTCGGAGTTCGAGCCAGGTGGCCATGCCACCGCCGATGAGAACCACGATCGCCAGCAGCAGGGCGATGGCGATCGCAACCTCGGGTCCCTTGATCTGTTCTTCGGCAGCCATCAGCGTCTGACCGGCGGCGAGGTAGTTCACGACTTCTCCTTGGGTGGGTGACCCTTTTCCGGGTCCGATTTGGTGAGGGTTTTAGCTGCTTCGGCGAGCGCCGACGCGGTGAGGTGGAGGTCAAAATCGGCGACCTCGAAGAACTTCATTGCCTTGCCGTCTTCGGAGAGTTCGAGGTGGCCGACGATCAGGCCGGCTGCCTCCAGCCGTTGCAGGTGCATGTGCAGGAGCGGGCGGCTCACCCCGATGACGCGGGCCAGGTGGCTCACGTAGTCGCGGCCGTCGCCGAGCGTTGCGACGATGCGCAGCCGGATCGGGTTGGCCAGTGCGGAGAGCATCTCGACGAGGTCGTCGCCCGTCGGCTGCTTCTTCGTCATGTCCCTCCTTCATGTGTCAGAACTTTCTTACACGTGAAACCGTAGCACGCGGTTTGCCCGGCTGGCAACAGGCAAACCTGGGGGAGCGTCAGCGCCGACGGCGATCGGGCGGCGCTGTCCTGCTAGTGCGCGTCCGGGTAGTGGAAGACGTCGTCCAGCGGTACGCCGAAAGCTCGCGCTATCTGGAAAGCGATCTCGAGGGAGGGGGAGTAGCGGCCCTGCTCGATGGCGATCACGGTCTGCCGAGTCACGCCGATGCGGCCGGCCAGGTCGGCCTGGGTCATCTCGGCGTTGGCGAACCGCAGGGCGCGGATCGAGTTGGTGACCTTCGTCGTTTTGCCCACCGTCAGAATCCCCGGCGGTAGGCAACGAGCTTGATCGATGCGCTGACCAGGCCGGAGAGCACGAAGGCCATGTACATGGCGTTCGCAATCCAGAAGTGCTCCACCTCGCCGAGCGCCAGGCCGAACGGCACGATCATCGCCGTCCCGAGAACGATCCCGCCGACGTACTCCCCGAAGCGGTTGATCTCCTTGTCGCGCACATCCATGTTGTGGTCGTCCGACGGCTGTTCGACGCCGGTCCTTGCCGACCGAACCTGCACGGCCACCTCACCGAAAATCGCGAGCGCGATCCGACCAACGATGTTGGCGGCGATGACGAAGCCGATGCTCCAGAGCAGCGTGCGCTCGTAGTCGACCTTCTCCAGGGCCACCCCGTCGGCCCGGCCGACGACGCGCACGATGTACGCCGCGTAGCCGGCGATGGTGGTCCAGAGGAAGAGCCAGGTGCCCTTTTCTTCGTACGACATGGGCCCGCTCCGATGTTAAGAATTGCTGACATCGGTCAAGGTAAGGTAGCGCGGACATGGTGTCAAATATGTTTTACATGCAGCCCTATCCTGGCCACACCGGGGACTTCGAGTACCCAGGCCCAGCACGACGGGGAAATCCGCCTCCCCCGCGCGAGTAAGCAGGTAGCGTCTGCGGGTGCTTGCGAAGACTGTCGAGACGGTGACACCCGCGCGGCTCGGGCGAGGCTTCCGCTGGCTGCTGTCCTCGGCGGTCGTCAACAACCTCGGCGACGGCATCGGCTTCGCGGCTGGGCCGCTCCTGGTGGCGTCGCAGACCCACAACCCGTTGCTCGTGTCGATGGCCGTCCTGCTGCAGCGACTGCCGTTCCTGCTCTTCGGCTTCTTTGCCGGCGCCGTCGCCGACCGCGTCGACCGCAGACGCATCGTTGTCGTCGTCGACCTGCTGCGCGCCGTGGTGCTGGTAGTGCTGGCCGGCACGATCGTCGCCGGCTGGGTGTCGATCTGGGTCGTCCTCGCGACGATGTTCTTGCTCGGCACCGCAGAGACCTTCGCCGACACCGCTTCGCAGTCGCTGCTGCCGGGAGTGGTACCGCGCGTGGATCTCGGCATCGCGAACGCGCGACTGCAGGGCGCCTTCATCACCACCAACCAGCTGGTGGGCCCGCCGATCGGCGCATTCCTTTTCGTCGCGGGCATGGCCTGGCCGTTCGGAGTCAACGCGCTGTGCTTCACCCTCGGTGCCGCGCTGATCTCGCGCATTGTCGTCACCCGCGACGGTGATACGCCAAGGGCCGGCCCTTCATCGATGCGTGGGGATATCGCCGAGGGGATGCGCTGGCTGTGGTCACACCCGCCGATGCGGACGCTCGCGCTGACCATCGTTGCCTTCAACGTGACGTTCGGAGCGGCCTGGTCGGTGCTCGTTCTGTACGCCGAGGAACGGCTCGGCATGAACGAGGTCGGTTTTGGTCTGCTGGCAACGGCCGGCGCGGTCGGCGGGCTCATCGGGACGGGGAGCTACAGCTGGTTGGAGCGCCGGTTCAGCCTCGCGGATATTCTGCGTGTCGGCCTCGTCATCGAGACGCTGACGCACCTGGCGCTCGCCCTGACGCGGTCCGCAACGGTCGGCCTCCTCGTGATGGTCGTTTTCGGAGCGCACGCATTCGTCTGGGGGACGACGTCCACGACGGTGCGCCAGCGCGCCGTGCCCGATCAATTGCTCGGCCGGGTCACGAGTGTCTACATGGTGGGTGTCGTGGGCGGGATGGTGGTCGGCGCCCCGGTAGGGGGTCTGCTCGCCAGCCAGTGGGGAATCACGGCGCCGTTCTGGTTCGGCTTCGCCGGATCGGCTGTCCTGGTCGTGCTCATGTGGCGCGAGTTCGGGCACGTCGTGCACAGCACGGAGGAGCCGGTCGGACCGCGGCCGGGTGACTAGGTGCCCGGCGGGCAAGTGACTGATTTCGGCCGCGTTCGGCGGCCGCCCACGCTCAGCCGCGCGCGGTCACTGGTCACCTGCCGAGGTTCAGGGACGAAACTCGGCGTTGACCGCCATGCCGATTGGGTTGGACTTAGACTGAGGGTGTTCTCCGGCCACTATCGACGGGCGCTGAGGACACTCTTGGGGGGTTGTTCGTGTTCAAGCTGGCGCTTCGGCGTTCCCGGACGCCCGCTGCCGCGCGCTACTCACCCTCGACTCGGGTCCTGCTCGTCCTGCTGCTCGCGCTGGCCGCCCTACCGCACGAGCTGGAGCGACGATCGGTCGACGAGGCGCAAGCCGTCGCGAGCAGCGCCGGAGGGGCAGTCGCTTACAGCTCCGATGCGGCCGCCCCGGCCGAGCCCGGTCCGAGTGCGGCCGTCCGGGCCGAGCCCGGTCCGAGTGCTGCCGGCCCGACGACTACTCAGAAACCGGCTACCTCGCCTGCCCCGCCGGGCTCGATGCGTGCAGTCGTGGCCACGCTTGTCGGCAACACCGTCGCGAGACTGAGCGACGACCTGCCCGCCAGCCTCCGCGGCAGCCAGGCGATCAGGTTCATCCGCCGCAGCCGCGACGACCCGACCGGAACGCTGGGTGGTCCGTGGACGGCGGACGACCCGCCGTCGAGCCGGTACCGAGATTTCCTCAACCTCGCTGGACCGGCGACGTACCAGCTGAGTACGACGGCGTACACGGACTCGGGTGCCGGCCCGACGACGGTCGTCTCAGTGCGCGTGCCGGCGCCGCGGTGGAAATCCGGCGTCTTCGTCCCCGGCGGCGATCCGGCGTCGTACACGGCGTTCGGCGTATCGCGTGGCCGACCGATCGACAAGGCAATGGACTTTCTCGGCGACGACTGGTCGCAGCTCGAGATCCCGAACTGGTGGCTCAACCAGTGGGCCGACTCGCCGTACCAGACCAGGATGGTCGTCAGCTTGGCAATGCTCCCGGCGAACGACCCCGAAGCGACCATCCAACGGGGGGCGGCCGGCGAGTACGACGAGCGTTGGCGGCTCGGCGCGCAGCGGCTCGTCGCGGCGGGAATGGGCATGTCTGAAATCCGCCTTGGCTACGAGTTCAACGGCGAGTGGTTTCGCTGGCGCGCAGCGGCCGACCCGGCCGCGTGGGTGGCGTACTACCGGCGCATCGTCGACGCCTACCGCAGCGTGCCGGGGGAGTCGTTCACCTTCAACTGGAATCCCAACATCGGTCGGATGGAGATACCCGCGGAGAACGCTTGGCCGGGAGACGACTACGTCGACATCATCGGCCTCGACGTCTACGACCAGGCGGCGTGGAACATCTATCCATACCCGGCCCGAGCGTCGGCGGGACAACGGGCTCGCCGTCAGGAAAAGGCGTGGCAAGCGCTGCTCAACGGCGATCACGGCCTGGCGTTCTGGGGCGACTTCGCAACCCTGCACCGAAAGAAGCTCGCGTTCCCCGAATGGGGTCTCACCATCCGCCAAGATGGGCAGGGTGGCGGTGACAACCCCTACTACATCCGGAAAATGTTGGAGTTCTGCGCCGACCCGGTCAACCGGGTCGAGTGGGAGACCTATTTCAACGTGGACAGAGACGACGGACTCCACAAGTTCTCCCAGTTCCCGGCCGGCTGGGAGAAGTACCGGCAGCTGATCGCGGCGGGCTAGCCGCAGGTCCGGCCGGGATCTCAGGTGCGCGTGAAGCTGGCGGAGGCACCGACTGTGTCGAATCCCAATCGCCGGTAGAGCTGCTGGGGCCAGTCGTCAGCGCTCGCGACGAGGAAGACGACGGACGCGGCACTCTCGACCGCGCGCCGCGCGGCTGTCAGCACGATCGTAGACGCGAACCCCTGCCCGCGCTGGTCGACCCGCGTCATCACGTCTTCGATATGTCCGATGCCGTCGTGCAGGTACAAATCGGCTCGCGACGCGACGGACCCGTCGGCTGCGCGCACGGCGAAGAAGGTGGCGAAATCGGCGACCGTGCGAGCGCGCTCGCCCAGCTGACCCCACACCGCCTCGCCTTCGTTGGGAAGCTCTTGGCGCCAGTCTTCAGTCGCCGCTGAGCACCGCTCACTGACATCGATCTCCACGACGCCGCGTTGGCCGGACGACGTGGGTGCCCGGGCGGCGTCCCAGCGCATGACCAACTCGTTGTCGCACTCGTAGCCGGCTGCACTCAGCGCCGGCCGCACGACAGCTGCGATCGCTTGCGTCTGAGCCTCGACCAATCGGAAGGACAACCCGGCGCCGCCCAGCACGTGATCGGCCTCGGCGACTGCCTGAACGCCGTCGCTCGCCGAACTGAGCAGGATCTTGTTGTGGTCGTGAGAGTGCCGGTACGTGTCGTTCAGAAACGCCCAGCCGCCAGTAACGGGAAGGACTCGTTCTGCCTTGCGGTGGCTGAGTTCGAGTCGCCACGCATCGATAGCGGTCTGCACGTATCCGACCCTGCCACACGGCAACCACCCGTTGCGTATCTCGCAACTGGCCGTCGGCGTCGAGGAATCGCATCCCGGCCAGATTCAGCACAAGCGTAGACGCGCCAGAGGCCAGTGCACTCTCCAAATTCCAGCTCGGTCCGGGTGATAGCCGCGGCAGTGCGGGGTACCAGCAAGAGACGCACGGAGTTTCGCTGCCCCGGACCCCTCGGCAGCCGGTCCGTACTCGATGGCGTGAAGGTGGCGCGCGTGGGCGCGGAAACCCGACCAGCTGGTGACCCGGGCGATCGGGATCGTACTGGCGCGGGTCGGGCGACCGGTGAGCCTGTTGGCGCGACGAGCAAGGCGTACTCGACGGGCGGCTTCTACGCCGCCGGGTCGTTGGTCGCGGTGATGGTGGACGAGGGTCGCAATGGCGACGTCGCGGCGGCCCTACAGCGCCTCCTCGCGCTGGCGACGGGCTCTCGTTTGCTCGTGTTGGACATGCGCCACGTGGTGACCAGATCCGCCGCGAGGTGGTGGGTCGACTGCGTGAGTTCGTCGCTCCCAGTCGGCAGTGAACTGGTGGCGGCCCACGCCCCGTCCGGCTTCTTCTGCGACGGTGCAGTCGTGCACAACGCGAGGTTCGGGTCCGCGCTTCCTGAGCTGCGCAGCTCCTACCAGAGAGTTTTACGTGCTCGCTCCGTCTGAAACGCCCGGGGGGGCAACCCATCCACGGACACCACCACGCGGGAGCTGGGGTCCGGGGCGCCCCGAGTGAGCTAGGGGAAGCGGGACACCGGGATCTACCGTGAACGTGACCACGGGCCGGGTGGATACCCATCAGCCCTCACTCCAGAGGAGAACGACGCCGGTGCGGGTGCCTGCCTCCGTGTTCGCGACCCCCGCCGCCATGGGGAGGCTGCTCGCCGAGGAAATCGCTGCGGGCATCGGCGCCACGAGGCGGCAAGGTCGGCCCTATGTGCTGGGCTGCCCCGGAGGACGCAGCGCTGTGCCGACGTACGAAGCCTTGGCCGTTTTCGTGACTCGCCTGGATCTGGATCTCGGCCACGTCGTCATCGCGATGATGGACGACTACGTCGAGGCCGACGGGCACGGCGGCTTCGATCCGATCGACGACCGCCTCCACCACAGTTGTCGCCATTTCGGGTCCGCCTCCATCGTCGGTCCCCTCAACGCGGCCGCACGGCGGGGGAGGAGGATGCCGACGGAGAATCTGTGGTTGCCCGACCCACGAGATCCTGAGGCGTACGACGCCGCTCTACGCGACGCCGGCGGAGTCGACCTATTCATCCTCGCCTCCGGTGCTACAGACGGGCATGTCGCCTTCAACCCAGCCGGTTCGGAGATCACTTCGCGCACCCGCGTGGTGGCTTTGGAGCAGACCACGCGTCAGGACAACGTCGCGACCTTCCCGTTCCTGGGCAGCGTGGACCAGGTGCCGCACTTTGGGGTCACCGTGGGCATTGCCACCATCGTGGAGATGAGCAAGCGAGCCGTCATGGTGGTGCACGGGTCCGACAAGACCGAGGCAGCGGCCCGGCTCCTCGTTGCCGAACAGTACAAGCCGGACTGGCCGGCCACTGTCATTGTCGAGTGTCGCCGTCCGGCCCTCTACCTCGACGAGACCGCAGCCCGCCGATCTGCAACGGTCTGACCAGGACCACCCGAAGGAGACCAGCCATGGCCCGGATCAAGCTCGCCTACGTCGGCGGGGGCTCCACCCGGGCGCCCGGGACGATGGCCTCGTTCGTCCACGCCGGTAGCAACTTCGAGGGTTCCGAAGTCGTGCTCATCGACACCGACGGAGCCCGGCTGCCGTTGATCAAGCAGCTCGCGCAGCGAATGGCCGGCAATGCCGGCCTGGACCTCACCTTCTCCACGACGACCGATCGCCGCGCCGGACTGACCGATTGCGATGCCGTCCTGTCGAGCTTTCGACCAGGCGGTTTCGAGGCCCGCGCCATCGACGAACGCATTCCTCTCAAGCACGGCGTCATCGGTCAGGAGACGCAGGGACCGGGTGGATTCTTCATGGCGCTGCGGTCCATTGCGGTGGTCAAGGACATGCTTGATGACATCGCGGCGGTAGCGCCCAAGGCGCGGATCTTCAACTACACCAACCCGGTGAACATCGTGGCCCAGGCCGTCACCGAGCACAGCGACGTTCCCATCGTGTCCCTGTGCGAGGGGCCGATCGTCTTTCCCCGCATGATCGCCGATGCGGCCGGTCTCGACCCCGACAAGATTGCGGCGACCATGGTCGGCGTCAACCACAACTGCTGGAGCACCGACCACAGCTACGACGGTCAGGAACTGATGCCGCTGCTCCGAAGCGCCTACCAGGAGCGCAAAGACGACCCCACTATCGATGAGGACCTGCGCCGCCTGCTCCATCTCGCCGTCACCATGGAGTCGCTTCCCTCGCAGTACTTCAAGTACTACTACTTCACCGACGAGATCCTGCGGCGTTCGCGGGCCGAACCGCGCACCCGCTCCGAGGTCATCATGGCGTCCGTGCCCGACTACTGGACGCACTACGAAGAGCAGTCGCAGTGTGCGGCGCCGGAGTTGGATCCCGCGCGTTCGCGGGGTGGCATCCATGAACTCGAGCTGGCCATCGACGCCATGCACGCGTTCTACAACGACACCGGGGACATCCTGCCGATCAACCTGCCCAACACCGGTACCGCCCTGCCCGGGTTCGACGAGAACGTCGTCGTCGAGGTGGAATGCCGGGTCGACGCGACCGGCTTCTGCGCGCTGCCGCAGAAGCCGTTGCCGCATGCCGTCCGCGGTTTGGTCCTCGAGCTCGCCGAGTACCAGGTGCTGGCGGCGAAGGCCGCGTGGGACGGAAACCGTGCGGACGCCGTACGGGCGCTCACCGCCAACCCGCTGGTCCGGTCCCTCGCCGTTGCCGAGGCGCTGTTCGACGAGATGGCTCAGGCGCAGGCTGCGTACTTGCCCTCGCGACTCACCGTCTGATGACCACGCTCTACCTCGGCGTCGACGCCGGCAACACCAAGACCGATGCGCTCCTCTGCGACGAGCAGGGGAGAGTTGTCGGCTCCGGCCGGGACGGGATGGGCGACATCTATGGCGCGGACACTCCGGAGGCCGCGGTCGCTGCCGTTCGTGCCGCAGTGCTTGCGGCCATCGAAGGTGCCGGCGTGCGC
>JBDSAK010000391.1:0-9502 GCA_039922195.1 Mycobacteriales bacterium | reverse complement strand
GAGCCCACGGACAGAGTGGGGAGGTTGTCGGTCTTCGCCGACCATTGCCCGGTCCCGGCGTCGTACGTCCACAGGCCGCCCTGCGCCGCGCCCAAGTACATGGTGAACGGCGCCGTGTTGCGGACGGCAAGCGCGGCGATGCGCCCCGAAACCGCTTCGAAGCCGCCGCTGGTGCGGGCGATCTGAACGGTGGGGTTGGGGCCGATCGGCAGCCACGGCTGGCCGACAGCGAGGCTCGCGGTTCCGCTGGTCGTCGCCGCCTTGCGCATCTGGCTGGCGGTGTTCGCCGCGGACGCGCGCAGCTTCGACGCCTGCTCCAGGGTCAGCGGGATGTCACCGCTGATCCACCGGGTCTCGTAGTAGGCGTCACGCAACTTCGCGGTGTTCTCGTCCTCGTCTTCCTCGCCCTCCTGAGCCGACGTGTGCTTCAGGTCGTACGGCAGGATCTTCGCCGTGTCGTCGACCAGCGCCGCGCCCTGCGCGAGAGTGCCGGTAAAAGCCGTCATCGGGACCAGGAGAGCGGTTGCTGCGAAGGAGGTCAGCAGAAACCGGGTGCCATGCCTTGTTGCCATTGGTGCCCCCAAGATGTTCGCCGGGTCAGCGGAACGGTGTGCGCCGCCAGCCGGGTTCCCCGAGGAGGCAGCCGTTGGGAGTATCACCGCGTAGGCCGCTTGGCGTACATGGCCTCGGCCAATTGCCCGGATTTGTGTCCTCCCGAGACAGCGCAGGAACCCCACCCGCCCCACAGGCTGGCATTGATCACCGAATGGCTCGCTGGCGGGACGCGCAGTTCGCGCGGTCGCGGCGAGGGAGGCCGGGCCGTGCTGGTGGCTCGCCGTCACGCAGGCCGCGCTCGCGCTCGTGACTTACGGTGTGCCCGGCCTGGTGCTATGGGTAGCGGTCGAAGCACCTGCATGAGCGATTAGCCTCGGGGCCGGTACAACGCGCCGCAGCGGGAGGAGTGGCCAGTGCGAGGGGACTTTTCACGACTCATGTTCGCCGGGAGCCGCTCGGGCTCGAGCCGGGTGCTGATGCAGCAGGGTCGGGTGCTGCTTGATTCCGACTGGAACGAGGCGGAGGCCGCCGGCCTTGCGCAGCATCGGGAACTCGCGGCGGACATCATCGGGCCACACGGCGGCCCGGCGCACGATCTCGGCTTCGACCTCGTGACCTCCGCGGGCGGCCTCGAGTTCGGCGCCGGTTGTTACTACGTCGACGGCATCCGCGCCAGGGTTCGCAGCGGGCAGTGGTCGACGCAGCCGTTCTCGCCGTTCCTCGAGAGGCGTCAGTTACCCGATCCGCCCTACCTGGTCTACCTCGACGTCTGGGAACGGCACGTCACGGTCCTCCAGGACGACACGATCAACGAGGCCGCGCCCGGCGGCCCGGACACCACGTCCCGGGCCCGCGTTGTCTGGCAACTGCGGATCCTGCCGATCGCGAATGACGTCGACCTCGCGGTGCCGTCCGAGCGCTTTCCCTTGCGGGCTTGGCGGGCGCGGCTGCGCGGGAACCCGCCGCGGCTGCGCGCCAGGGCGGGCTACACAGGCCTCGAGAACCACCTCTACCGCGTGGAGATCGCCGCGGTGGAGGAGGTCGGCGCGACGTTGGTCTGGTCGCGGGACAACGGATCGGTTGCCGTGGCGTGGAGCGAAACGTCGCCGGACCGCACCCGCATACGTGTCCGCGGTTTCCTGGAGACCGAGTTCACGCCGGGGGACTGGGTCGAACTGACCTGGGACGACCTCGAGTACGCCGGCGCGGCCGGCACCCGGGTGCTCGTCGTCGGCGTCGACGACGGATTACTGACGATCGACTCCGCGTCGGCGACCGGTGAGGTACATCCCGATCCACGCTCCCTCGCGCACCCCGTCGTACGCCGCTGGGACACCGCGCGCAGCCCGGCTGAACACGTGGTTAGGGGGGCTATGCACATCACGGAAGGCGAGGAGTGGTTGCCCCTCGAAAACGGGATCGAGGTGCAGTTCGCCCCACCGCAGGCCGGCGAAAGGCCGCACGGCTACTGCGTCGGTGACTACTGGACGATTCCGGCCCGTGCCGCGACCGCCGAGATCCGCTGGCCGCACCGGCCCGATGGCGAACCGAAAACCCTTACACCACAGGGGATCCGGCACCACTACGCGCCGCTCGCGTGGGTCGGTGTCGGTGATCACGTCAATGATCTTCGGCATCAGTTCGGGTGTCTGGCGCGACCTGTGCCGAGCGCAAGGCTCGCGCCCAGCTGATCGACTAGACCGCGTGGTCTTCTGCTTTGGCAGCTGTCGTGCGAGCCGGATGGAGCCGCCTGAACGATGAGGCGATCTCAGAGCACTCTTGCCTTGCTGACCGGACCCGTCACAGGCACCAACTGCGAAATGACCTATGACCGTGAATCGCCACGCTCAGGTCCCGAGAAACGTCGCGGCGAACGGTCACTTCACTCGGGCGGGCGCCCGCAGCTCGATACACAAGTCGGTCCGGCTATCTGCGCATTTCGCACACCACACCGCGCTGCCGCCGGGTGACAAGACGTTGCGGATCTCGACGGCTGAGAGCGCAAGCTGGCTCTCTGAGTGGATGGCGGCACCTTCGATGCCGGTCGCCGCGGCGTTGGGGCCTCCGTCAATAGCGAGATTCTGTAGGTGCAGGCTTCCGGCGTGCGCGGAACTGTCGATGATCGCCGTGGCATCGCAGCTCTGATCGATCACCGAGGCATTGCCCTGAACGATGAGTGCCTGCGCCTCGGTGTGAGCGAGAGCGCCGATGGCGCACTCGTCGAGCACGTACGTCAGGCCGGCACCCAGCACGATGGTGTCGCCGACGCCGTTTCCGCTCGCAATCGTGAACGCCTCGCGCAGCGACGTCTCGCCATCTGCGACGACGCTGTCTTCGGTGGTCGTGACGGGGATCGCAGCGGCCCACGCCGCGCTCGGCGCGGCAATAACGGTGAAGCCGGCCACCATCGAGCAAACGGTTGCTGTTCGCACGAAGGCGAAGATGCGGTTCAAGGGTCCCCAAGCAAGATGTGAGGCACCACCTTGAACGCCGGGAGGCAGCCGTGGCAAGGAGTGCTCAGGCGTAGTCGTCGATGTGCCCCATTCGTCATGGTTTGTCTTTGCGATTGACGTCTGACTTGCCCAGATCTAGCTGAGCGCTTGCGCGTCCGCCAGCACCGCGTGCACCGTCCGCCACGATCTGATGACGATGTCCGGATTCGTGTCGCGGTAGTACGGCAGGGCCTGCAGGGCGGCCGACGTCGCCCAGGCCCTGCCGCGCAGCCACATCGCCTCGTCTACGAAGCCGAGGGACTCGCGATACGTTCCTCGGCTGGTCGCGTCGAAAAAGCTCCACGCGATCATCAACTCGACCGCGGGGTCCCCGGCCTTCAGGCCGCCCCAGTCGATGACCGCGGCGAGTCGCCCGTCGGCGATCAGGAGGTTGCCATCCATCAGGTCGCCATGGACCCAGCGCGGAGGTCCTGCCCATACCGGGGCATGTAGTCCCGCCTCCCAGATGGCAAGGAGCGCGTCCACGTCGGTGCCGGCACGCAGTTCCTCCGCTCGCGCGCGGGTGGATGCGTCTGCACCCGCGAGCGGCCCGCCCCGTTGCGAACCCGTCGGCCGCGGCCCGTCATCCGCGTCGATTGCCTGTAGCGCGCGAACGAAGTCGGCCAGATCCCGCGCCAGCGAGTCGAGGCCTCGCGGCTCGAGGCTCGGGTTGTTGCCAGCGATCCACGGCGCGACGTACCAGGGATAGGGGTACCCCTGGGCCGGGGTTCCATGGAACACCGGCACCGGCACCGCCACTGGCAGGTGCCGTGCGAGACGCGGCAACCATCGGCTCTCCTGCTCTCCCTGGTACGCCGCCCAGCCGATCTTGGGAAGGCGGACCGAGAGGTCGTCGCCGAGCCGGTAGATCACATGGTCGGTTCCCCACGTGTCGAGACGTACCAGCGCACGGCCGGCGTACTCGGGGCACTGCGTCGCCAGCAGGTCGCGGACGAGCTCGTCGGTGATCGGCACCTCGTCGCCGTGCATTCTGGGAACGAGCATGGACACATGTCAGCACCTCACGTCGCCCGCAGCGACGGGATATCAGCGTGTGGCCGTCGCGATCGCGATGGTCGAATCGAGGTTCCTCGTCGGGGATCATGCGCGCTGGCATGAGCTGGCCGGTTCTGGGGGATGAGGCCCGTGGACGCCGCACGGGTTACCTTCTGGTAGCGAATGCGGTCTTTTGCCGCAATTTCGCACTGCCGGAATGCGCCGTATCCCGGGGAGCAGGGCTCGCTGATCGGCTCCGCTCGGTGGGGCACGACGAAGGAGCCAGAGTCATGCGCGCAGCTGTCATCTCGACGTATCCGCCTCGGCCGTGTGGCATCGCTACGTTCTCCCGCGACCTGCGGTGTGCCCTCGAGGACGCGAGCGCCGACGTCGACGTCGACATCGTCTCGATCGTCCGCAACATTGCACAGCCCGATGAGCCGGAAGTGGCGGCGCGAATCCGGCAGGACGTCCGCGGCGACTATCCGGCGGCAGCGCGCACGCTGGCCGGCCGCGGCACCGACGTCGTCATCATCGAGCATGAGTACGGCATCTTCGGTGGCGACGAGGGCAGTTACGTCGTTTCGCTGGCGGATGAACTCAGCCAGCCGGTCGTGGTCACGCTGCACACTGTGCTTTCGCAGCCGTCGGTGCGGCAGGCCGAGACGCTGCGGGCACTGTGCGAACGCGCAACGCTGATCACGGTCTTCACGGAAACAGCCCGGCGGATGGTGATCGACGCGCACCTCGCTCCCCCAGAACGCGTTCGCGTGGTGCCGCACGGCGGGCCGAGCGCGTTGCTGCCGGAGAACAATCCGCGCCGCAGCGAACTCCCCGCGACCGCTGACTCCGATCTTGCGGCGATCGCGCCCCGGCCGGTGTTGCGAAAACTGGATGGGCGGCGCGTGTTGTCGACGTTCGGCCTGATCTCGGCGGGCAAGGGCATCGAGGTCGCGATCAAGGCGCTGCCGGCCATCGTGGAGAAGCACCCCGAAGTCCTGTACCTCGTTGCCGGGCAGACGCACCCAGAGGTCGTCAATCTCGAGGGCGAGCGTTACCGGCTCGAACTCGAACGTCTCGTCGAAGACCTCGGCATGACCGACAACGTGCACTTCCTCGACAAGTTCCTGACCGTCGACGAGCTTGCCGTCCTGCTCGGCCGGACCGACATATACGTGACGCCGTACCTGTCGCGCGAGCAGATTGTCTCCGGTGCGCTGACCTTTGCGGTGGTCGCCGGCTGCCCGGTCGTGTCGACGCCGTACTACTACGCGGAGGATCTGCTGTCCTCGGGCGCGGGCGTCCTCGTGCCCTTCAGTGACCCTGGCGCGATGGCCGACGCCATCAACACCTTGCTCGATGACGATGAGCTGCTTGCGGAGACGCGACGCATCGCGTGCGAGGTTGGCGGGCAGCTGTCGTGGCCGTCCGTCGGCGTACAGATGGCCGACGTGTTGCGCGAGGCCATCCAGCTCGGCGGGATGCCGACGACCGAACTCGCCGCCGCCGTCTCCTCGCCGGACATCCGCCCCGACCACCTGCTGACCCTGGTCGACGACGTCGGCATCATCCAGCACGCCGACGGCGTCTGGCCGCACCGCGAGAGTGGCTACTGCGTCGACGATGTCGCGCGGCTTGTCATCGTCTCGACCGGCCTGTACCGCACGACCGGTGACGTCAACTATCGCCGGATCAACCGGCAGGCCCTCGGTTTCCTGCTGCACGCGTGGGATCGAGACGCCTTAGGCATGCGCAACTTCATGTCGTACGAACGCCAGTGGCTCGACGAGCCGCACACCGGCGACCATCTCGGCCGCACGGTGTGGGCGCTCGGAGTCATGATCGCCACTGAAGCGCCGTTGGCCGTCCGTACCCCGGCGTATCGGATGCTTGCCGAAATGGTCCCTGCGATCGAGGCGCTCGACCACCCCCGCTCAGTCGCGTTCTGCATGCTCGGCCTGGCGAAAGCGCGCCCCGAAGTGCTCGGCGAGCCCGGCGAGAAGCTGCTGCGCCACGTGGCTGACAATCTGAGCCGGATGTACGTCGACAACCGCTCCGACGACTGGCAATGGTTCGACGACAAGCTGACCTACGACAACGCCCGCATGCCGCAAGCGCTGATCGCTGCAGGACGCCGGCTTCGCGACGAAACCCTGGTGCAGCAGGGGCGCGAGGCCCTCGAGTGGTACGCCGTCCAGTGCGGCATCGACACCGGCACCGCGCGCTTCGTCGGTCATCTCGGCCGGCGTCGCGGGGAGACCGATCCCGAAACCGGAGACGAGCAGCCGCTCGAGGCAGCTGCATTGGTCGAGGCGTATGTCGAAGCGCTGAAGGCAACGGGCGACCGTGCCTGCGGCCGCCGCGCGATCCGCGCGTTCGAATGGTTCCTCGGCCGCAATCGGCTCGGTATTCCGGTGTACGACTTCTCGACCGGTGGCTGTCACGACGGCCTCGGCCCGGAGACGTTCAACGAAAATCAGGGCGCCGAGTCCACCCTCGCGTACCTCCAGGCGTTGCACGCCCTCGATGACGCGGGCCTGCAGGCTTCGCTGCCGCGGCAGTGAAGCTGGCTCTTCTCGGTCCGGTTGCCTGGCGCACGCCGCCGCGGCACTACGGCCCGTGGGAGCTCGTCACCAGCATGCTCGCCGAGGGGCTGGTTGCTCGCGGCGTCGACGTCACACTGTTCGCCACGCTCGACTCGATCACGGCCGCGACTCTCGACGGCCTATTGCCCACGGGCTATGCCGAGGACGACACGGTCGACGGTCGCATCTGGGAAGCGATGCACGTGTCTCACGCGCTGGCCCGCTCGGGCGAGTTCGAACTCGTGCACAGTCACCTCGACTGGCTTCCGCTCGCGTTCGCCGAACACGCGAAAGCGCCGATGGTCACGACGATTCACGGCTTCTCGAGCCGGTTGATCCTGCCGGCGTACAACCGCGCTGCCGACCGGTCGGCGTACGTCTCGATCTCCGACTCCGATCGAGTGCCCGAACTTGACTACATCGCGACCGTGCACCACGGGATCGATCTCGATGCGCTGCCGTTCTCACCGGACGGTGGTGACGACCTCGTCGTCTTCGGCCGGATCCACCCCGACAAGGGGACCGCGGCCGCCATCGAGATCGCGCGGCTCGCCGGCCGGCGCCTGGTCATCTGCGGAATCGTGCAGGACGACCGGTACTTCGCCGAACAGATCGAGCCGCACATCGACGGCGACCGAGTGGTCTACCTCGGATCGGTGGGCCCGGACAAGCGCGCTGAGATCCTCGGCAACGCCGCGGTGCTCCTGCACCCCATCGAGTTCGCCGAGCCGTTCGGTCTGTCGGTTGTCGAAGCCATCGCCTGCGGTACGCCGGTCATCACGTATCCGCGCGGCTCGATGCCCGAGGTGGTCGACCACGGCGTCACCGGGTACCTGGTCGACGGCGTACAGGCCGCTGCGGATGCCGTCGATGCAGCGGCCGCGTTGAACCGAGATGAATGTCGCAGAGTTGCGGCGCGTCGTTTCAGCGCCGATCGGATGGTCCAGGACTACCTTCATGTATATGACCAAGTCCTCTCGAATCACTAGCGACGTCCTCTTCAGCCGCCATCCCGGAAACCCGGTGCTGCAGCCCAGTCGCTGGCCCTACACGATCAACGCCGTGATGAACGCCGGCGCGACGATCGTGGACGGCGAGACCGTCCTCGTCTGCCGGGTCGAGGACCGACGAGGCATCAGTCACCTGACGGTCGCCCGCTCGCGCGACGGCAAGAACAACTGGGTCGTCGACCACGAACCGCTGCTCTCGCCGGCCGATGACCACCCAGAGGAGATGTGGGGGGTCGAGGACCCGCGCATCACCCGCGTCGACGAACTCGACTGCTGGGTGATCGTCTACACGGCGTTCGCGCCCGGCGGCCCCGGCATCTCGATCGCCACGACCAAGGACTTCAAGACCTGCGAGCGGATCGGCATGGTGCGCTCCCCCGAGGACAAGAACGGCGCCCTCTTGCCGCGGCGGGTCGGCGGCGAGTACGTCATGTTCCACCGGCCGGTGTCCCCGGTCGCCAAGCGCGCTGACGTCTGGCTCTCGAGGTCGGATGACCTGCGGCACTGGGCGGCTCCCGAACCGGTGTTCAGCGCTCGCGAGGGTGGCTGGTGGGATTCGGCGCGCATCGGTATGGGTGCCCCGCCGATCGAGACTCCCGACGGTTGGCTCGTGGTCTACCACGGCGTTCGCTCGACGGTTGCCGGCGCCCTTTACCGCGCCGGGCTGGTCCTGCTCGACCTCGAGAACCCGGCCAAGGTCCTGCACCGATCCGACGAATGGGTGCTCAGCCCGACCGCGCAGTACGAGTTGCAGGGCGACGTACCAGGCGTGGTGTTCCCGTGCGGCCTCACGATCGGCCCGGACGGCGACGAGTTGCGGCTGTACTACGGCGCGGCGGATTCGGTCATCGGGATGGCGACCGGGAGCCTGAGCGACGTCGTGGAGTACATCAAGTCCTGTCCGGCGCCTGTCGCGCACTGAGCGCTGGTCACGCTCCGCAGAACCGTTGTCCACAGTCTGTGGAGAACGCTGTGTACGAGTGGCCGTTCACGGCACGGCTGTCAAGGCATTGCCAAGAATTTGCTGGAACGATTTGTGGAATCCACCTCTCAGCGCGTGGAGCGCGCTCCTGACCCTGCCAACGCCTTTGCCCGCCGTACGCCGGCGCCCGTATCATCACCCGGTGGTCGCGAGGCCACGCATGGTCGCAAGGTTCCTGGAGGCTTCGCCTAGCCCGGTCTATGGCGCCGCACTGCTAATGCGGTTTGGGGCTTCAACCCCATCCCGAGTTCAAATCTCGGAGCCTCCGCCACGCGCTCGTAGCTCAACGGATAGAGCATCTGACTACGGATCAGAAGGTTGGGGGTTCGAGTCCCTCCGAGCGCACGTTAGGCCCCTGACCTGCACCTTTGGGTCAGGGGCCGGATTTTTTCGCGGGAATGGTGCCGGAACCATGCGCACGGTCAGTGCACTCGCCTACCGCGCGGCGTAGCCCGCAACCTCCCCGATAAGGGCCAAGGAGTTCGTCCCGCGGCACGGGGTAGCGTGGGCGGGGGAGGTCCCGGATGACGCTGATCGGCGGTTACGAACTGATCGGCGCCGTCGGTTCCGGGTCGACCGGCACGGTCTGGAAGGCACTAGACACCAGACTCGAGCGGCACGTGGCAGTCAAGCAGCTCGACAACCCGACAGCGCAGATGTGCACGCGCTGGCGGGCCGAGGCGCGGGTGCTCGCGCAGCTCGAGGATCCCCACATCGTCGAGGTCTACGAGTACTTCGAGGACGGCGCCGACGCCTACATCGTCGAGGAGTGGGTCGAGGGCGCCACCCTCGCCGCCGTACTCACCGCGCACGGCAGCCTCGCGATTGACCAGGCGCTCGGCGTGCTGCGCGGCGCGCTGCTCGGCCTCGCCCATGCGCACT
>JBDSAK010000390.1:0-14755 GCA_039922195.1 Mycobacteriales bacterium | reverse complement strand
GTTCGAGCAGGCCGCCGTGCCAGAACTCCCGGTTGGAGACGTTGACGCTCACCGCGATGTTTCCGGTGTAGGTCTGCCGCCACTGCGCGATCTGTCGGCAGGTTTCGTCGATGATCCAGTGGCCGAGTCCGAGAATGAGCCCGGTTTCCTCGGCGACCGGCAGAAAGTCATCCGGCAGCACCAAGCCGCTGCGCGGGTGGTTCCAGCGGATGAGCGCTTCGAACCCGAGCGTCCTGGTCGTCATCAGGTCGACGATCGGCTGGTAGTCGACGCGGAACTCGCCGAGGTCGAACGCGCGCCGCAGCTCGACCTCGGTCTGCAGTCGTTTCACGGCGCGGGCGTGCATTCCCGCGTCGAAGAGCTCGTAGCTGCCGCGCTCACCCGCCTTGGCGCGGTACATCGCGATGTCTGCGTCGCGCAGTACGTCGTCCGCGCTGACGTAGTCGGAGCGGCTCGTCGCGATCCCGATGCTCGCTGTGACCACGACCTGGTGGCCATCGAGGTCGAACGGTTCGGCGAGCCGCGCCTGCACCTTCTTGACCAGTTCATGGACATCGTTGGGTTCGATGTCCATCAGCAGCAGGACGAACTCATCGCCGCCGACGCGGGCTGCGGTGTCGACGGCACGGAGGGACGAGCGCAATCGGGTGCCGACTTCCACCAACAAGCGATCGCCGATGTGGTGTCCGAGGCTGTCGTTGACCACCTTGAAACCGTCGAGGTCGAGGAACAGCACCGCAAACTGCGCCCCCGACCGCCGGCGCGCACTGTCGATGGCCCAGGAAAGCCGGTCGAGCAGCAACGCGCGGTTGGGGAGGCCGGTGAGCGCGTCGTGCAGTGCGCCGTACCGCAGCTGCTCCTCGAGTGACGTGCGATCGTCGATGTCGGTGAGCGAACCGACCATTCGGGAGGTACTCCCGGTGTCGTCGGTGACGGCCGTCGCACGACACAGCATCCACCGGTAGTCGCCCGCTGCGGTGCGTACGCGATGTTCGACCTCGATCGAGCCGGCGCCGCCGGACAACGCGTCGTCCAGCGCCGCCGACAACGTCGACAGGTCGTCGGCATGCACGATGCCGAACCACGCCTGCGGCGTGGGCGCGGTATCGGCCGGTGCGTAGCCGAGCATTGCCGACCAGCGCGGTGCGTAGTACACGGTGTTGGTCGCGATGTCCCAGTCCCACAGCCCGTCGTTCGCGGCCTGCGCCGCGAGCGCGTATCGCTCCTCGCTGCGGCGCACGCTGCCGAGCAGCGCCTCCTGTTCGAAGGCGACCGACAGCAACGCAGCCCAATGGTTGAGCGTCTCCCGGCCGATCATGAACTTAGCGTCGATGCCGCCGGCGATGGCGAGCAGCCCCCAGTCTTGACCGCGCGCCTTCACCGGCAAGACGAATATGACGTCCTCGTCGGCCGCCCCGGACAGCCCCAGCAGCTCGCGGGGAGGGAAGCACTGCGCAGTGGTGCGCAGGCCGAGGAGATGCGCGAGCCGACTGGTCGGGTCGTACACGCCGGCGATCGCGAGTTGGCCACCCCCGCTCGGGCGATCCCAGAGCGCGAGGCACGCGCCCGAGACAGCGGAGTTTCCGAGCCAGCCAAGATTCCGTGGATCCCCGGCATCACGGCGCAGCAGGCGGACACCGGTCTCGTACTGCTCGCGCATCGTCGACTCGTCGATCATCGCCCGCAGCGAGTGACTGTCCGCCTGGGCGGACAGGAACGCGAGTGCCATGGCGGCGACGCGCTCCTGCACTGCCGTGCGGTGTGGGGCGTCCGGGGCCATCCCCTCGAGAACCGCGCGACCGTAGTCAGCGAAGGCCCCGACGATCGATGCGGCTGTCGAGGTGTCCTGCTTCGGGGCGAACAGCCGGGTTGCCGCGGATTCGAGTTCGGCCGAAGGCGCGGCCTCGCCGCCCGATGCGGCGTCCTGGAGCAAGCGGACGACGTCGTCGACCACTGACCCGACGCTCGCCACAGCTTCGGCCCCGAGGTGCCGGCTGGTACCGATGAGATCGGCAACGCGACCCCGCAGGCCGCGTTCGAGTCCTTGTGTCTGAGCTGTCGCGGCCGGAGTCACTTCGACCGCCCGGGTGCCCTCGCATCCGCACGACTCCCGCATGATGAGCGTGGCGGGCGTCGTATGACGGATGGTCGGAACGAACTCGCCGCGGATCTGCGCGAGCAGGAGTTGTCCGGCGAGTTTGCCGACTCGGTAGAACTCCTGATTCACCGTGGACAGCGGCGGCTCGCTCCGCCGGGACAGTGCGATGTTGTCGAAGCCGATCACGGCGAGATCGCGTCCGAAGCGGATGCCGAATTGGTGCAGGGCGTCCATCAGGCCGAGGGCGTTCCGGTCGGTCGCCGCGAAGACGGCGGTCATCTTCCCGGCGGCTGTCGCTGCCGCCACCGCTGGAGCGCTCAGCCTGCTGCCGTCCTCGGTGTTGTCCTGCGCGATGAACTCGAGTTCAGGGCGGCGCGGGAGACCCTGGCGATCCAATGTCTCCAGGTAGGCGGCGTGCCGTTCGAGCGTGTCGAATTGCTCGAGATTCCCCAGGAAACCGATCTTCGTGTGGCCATGTTCGATCAGGTGCTGCACCGCGGCGCGGACACCACCGGCGTTGTCGGAGGTCACTGACGGGGCATGGACGCCCGGCACCACATTGCCGGCCAGCACCATCGGCTTCCCGATATCCGCCAGCTGGGCGAGGTACGCCGCGGGGGCCGCCGAGGCCAGTGAGATGAACCCGGACGCGACGTCCCAGGACGTGGCCGCGTCGAACGCCGGGACACCGGGGAACTGCTCATTGGACAGGCCCGCCTCGACCGTCTGCACGAGGACGACGCGACCGCCCGCGGCCGAGACCTCGCGGGCGATTCCGGACAGAACGCCGCCGTAGTAGAACCCACCCGCCATGGGGGACAGGACGACGACGGTCAACGCATCGCTCATGCGGTGCGACCTCCTACGGGCGGTCGGCAACCAAGCCGTGAGCCGATTATCACTCTGGCTGCTCGCTGGGTGGCCGTTTCCCGCAAGCTGCTGGCGTGGCGGGGGACGCGGCTGACCATCCGTGTCTGACCAAATCCTGGGCGCCGGCGAGAGTCGGTGAGCTGTTTAGACCGGGTCGCCGACCGCGACCCGGGGCTTGGGCTTGCGTCTGGTCGGAAACGTGTTGTTCCGCGAGACGCCGTACAGCACGAGAATCCGCGTCGATTCCTTGGTGCCGGTCGGGTAACGCTCGGCGAGCACTGCCTTGAGGCGCCGACGTACAGCGAAGTAATCCCAGCCGATCAGCCCGACAAGAGCGAGGATCGGGATGTTCAGCAGCGCGCTGAGCACCGGTGAACTCGACGCGATGAGGAGCAACGGCAGGAGCACGAACATGCTGGGGATGCCGAGCCACCCGAACGAGCGTCGCGAATCCACGACATCCCGCACGAGGGCGCGTTCCTTGCCGGCGTGCATGGGGGGGTAGTTGCGCTCGTCGCCGGATGCCACCGCCAGCGCGTAGGTGCCGCGTCGCGCCTTGGCGTCCTCGCGCGCCTTCCGCATTGCCTGCTTGCGATCGGTGGGCGCGGCTGTCGTCGCGCGACGCTTCTGCGCGTCGGTGCGCTTGGGTGTGGGCCGACCCTTGCCGCCCGGCTTGACCACCACGACTGGCGCAGCGGGCTTGTCGGTGGACGTCGTACGTCGCAACTTCACGCAGGGTTCCTTGTCTTGTCCGGCCTAGGCGGCGATCGGCTACAGGGTATGCGGCTGCGGCCCCACGATTCAGGGGAGCGCCAGCATCTGCTCCAGCGCGCCCCGGGCGTGCGCGGCGATCGTCGGTTCGACGCGGATCTCGTTGACGACGGTGCCCTCGACCAGCGACTCGAGCACCCACACGAGGTGCGGCAGGTCGATCCGGTCCATCGTCGAGCAGAAGCACACGGTCTTGTCGAGGAAAACGACGGTCTTGTCCGGGTGCGCCTTGGCCAGCCGCCGGACCAGGTTGAGTTCGGTGCCGACGGCGAACTTCGATCCGGGCGGCGCCTCGTCGATGGTGCGGATGATGTATTCGGTCGACCCGACGAGGTCGGCGTTTGACGTGACCTCGTACTTGCACTCCGGGTGGACCAGCACGGTGACCCCGGGGATCCGCTGCCGCGCTTCGAGCAGCGTTTCGAGCGTGAAGCGGCCGTGCACGGAGCAGTGGCCCTTCCACAAAATCATCTTTGCCGCGCGCAGTTCGTCGACGGTGAGCCCGCCGTTGGGCCGGTGCGGGTTGTAGACGACGCAGTCGTCGAGGCTGAGCCCGAGTTCGCGTACGGCGGTGTTGCGGCCGAGGTGCTGGTCGGGCAGGAAGAGCACCTTCTCGCCCTTGGCGAACGCCCAGTCGAGGGCGCGCTTGGCGTTGCTCGACGTACAGACCGTTCCGTTGTGCCGCCCGGTGAAGCCCTTGATGTCGGCGGAGGAATTCATGTACGTGATCGGCACGACGCCCGCGGCGATGCCGGCGTCCTCCAGCGCCTCCCAGCACTCCTCGACCTGATCGATCGCCGCCATGTCGGCCATGGAGCAGCCGGCGGCGAGGTCCGGGAGGATCACGTGCTGGTTGTCGGCGGTGAGGATGTCGGCGCTCTCGGCCATGAAGTGCACGCCGCAGAAGACGATGAACTCCGCGTCCGGCCTTGCGGCCGCCTGCTGGGCGAGCCGGAACGAGTCGCCGGTGACGTCGGCGAAGGCGATGACCTCATCCCGTTGGTAGTGGTGGCCGAGCACGAACACCCGGCTACCCAGCGCCGCCTTCGCGGCGTGCGCCCGCGCGACGAGTGTCGGATCGGACGCGGCGGGGAGTTCGCCCGGGCAGGCGACGCCGCGCTCTGAGTCGGCGTCTGCCTCGCGGCCGAGCATGAGCAGCGCGAGCGGCGTCGGCTGGACGTCGTCGAGGGTGGTCATGTGGGCCTGCTTCCGGGGTCGTTCGTGCGGGAACGATGGTCCCACACGGTCCAACGCTCAACTGGACAGGTTGCTTCCGCCGGAAGCGCCTTCTGCCGCTCCGGTGGCGAGTAGGTCGATCAGTCGCGGCCCCGCCGGAGCCTGTCCCACGCGGGCAACACCGCGCCGGAGTGCTGTTCCGGCCGAATCGGGCAGACTGGGCGCATGCGCGTAGTGATTGCACCTGACAAGTTCGCCGGCACGATGACTGCGCTGGAGGCCGCGAGCGCGATCTCCGTGGGCTGGCGCAGCGCCGCACCGAGCGATGACCTGATCCTCGCGCCGATGTCCGACGGCGGCCCGGGCTTCCTCGACACCGTCGCGGCTGTCTTCGACGGGCTGACCACGACCACGGTCGAGGACGCGATCGGTCGCGATGTCCCGGCCGGCTGGCTGTTCACCCAGGTCGGCGGCACCCGGATCGCGGTCCTGGAGTCGGCGCAGGCCTGCGGGATCGCCCGGCTGTCTCCCGGGGAGTTCGATGTCGGCGGTGCCTCCTCGTACGGCGTGGGGCAGCTCATCTCGGTCGCCCTGAGCTCAGGGGCGAAGCGGATCCTGGTCGGGCTCGGTGGCACCGCGTCGAATGACGGCGGCGCCGGCATGGCGCAGGCGCTCGGCGTACGGCTGCTCGATTCCGACGGCAACGAACTCCCGCGCGGCGGGGCTGCGCTCGAGCGGCTCGCCTCGGTCGATCGCAGCGGGCTCGACCAGCGGCTCGAGGGGGTCGACGTGATCGCCGTGGCGGACGTCGACAACCCGCTGACCGGCGATCACGGCGCCAGCATCGTTTTCGGCTCGCAGAAGGGCGCGGATGCCGAGACGGCCCAGCGGCTGGACGCGGCTCTGGCGCACTACGCGTCGATGGTCGCGCCGGAGCTGGCCGCAGCGCCCGGCGGCGGGGCGGCGGGCGGGCTCGGCTTCGGGCTGATGGCCTTCGCGGGCGCGACGATGCAGCGCGGATTGACGCTCGTCGCCGGCATCCTCGGTATCCCTGGCAAGGTCGCCGAGGCGGACCTCGTGATCACCGGTGAGGGCCGGTTCGACGAGCAGTCGCTGCACGGCAAGGTGCCTGGCGGCATCGCGGAGTTCGCCGCGGCCGCGGGCGTGCCGTGCGTCGTACTCGCCGGTGACGTGACGCTCGATGAGGCGCGCACGAAGGAGTCCGGTATCGCACGGGCGTACGCCCTGACCCCACTCGCCGGCGGTGTCGCCGAGGCCTTCGCGCAGCCTGTCTATTGGCTGGAAAAGCTGGCCGCGCAGGTCGCCCGGGAGTGGTCGAGCAACGGCCTGCCCGAGGACGGCGCCGAGCCCGTTGCCGAGCGTGCGGCCGAGGCCGCCGCGGCCAACGAGAAGTCGGCAACGCCTGAGGCCTAGCCCGCGATGTGCGATCCTTGACGTACCGCGGGAATTCGCGGCGCACCTCCGCACGTTCCGCTGACAGGGACATCCGACGCCTCCCCGGGAGACGACTGCAATGACCGACACGCACACCCACTCGCACACCGACGGCCACGCGCACTCCCACGACGAGGGCACGGTCGCGACCGACACGGCGCCGGCGACCTCGACCGCGAAGACGGTGCAGCTCACTGACACCGCGGCCGTCAAGGTCAAGAGCCTGCTCGAGCAGGAGGGCCGCGACGACCTGGCGCTGCGCATCGCCGTACAGCCCGGCGGTTGTTCGGGCCTGCGCTACCAGCTCTTCTTCGACGAGCGCTCGCTCGACGGCGACGTCATCACCGACTTCGGGGGCGTCAAGGTTGTCGTCGACCGGATGAGTTCGCCGTACCTCGGCGGGGCCAGCATCGACTTCGTCGACACGATCGAGAAGCAGGGCTTCACGATCGACAACCCGAACGCCGGCGGATCCTGCGCCTGCGGAGATTCCTTCAGCTAATCACCCCTTCACGCAAAGAGCGGCCGTCCCGTCGGGCGGCCGTTCTTTGCGTTCTTTAAGGTGGTTCAGCCACTCGATGATCAGGTCGGTTGCTTGCAGGATCGCGTGCGACGATCCTTCCGACAACCGACCTGATCGGATCCGGGCAGTCCTTGCCGCTTCAGTCGTTGTACGGGCCGGCATCCATGATCGCGAATGGTTCCGTCGCACCGCAGACGCTCGTGGGCGCCGACGCCACGGCCGCCGTAAATCCGCCGCCGGCAGAGAACTTCTGGCCAGTGCGCCAGAGCTCCTTGCCGTCGGCCGCATAGACGAAAATGGTGTTGCCGTCGGTGCGCGCTCTCGTGCCCTCCGGCCAGATGAGCTTCGTCGTCGCTCCGTCGGCCGCCGACAGGGCGAGACAACCGCCCTGCTCCGCGACGAGCGTCCCGGTGATGAGCGCATCGAGTGCGGCGTCGCCCGGTTTCCATGCGCCGGTGGCCAACATCACGTCGACCATTGCCAGAGTCGGTGTTGCGACGCTTCCCGCGGACGCGGTCAGCGGCAGGTCGCTGGCTGGCGCCGGGTCGACGGCGCCGTCCGGCGGCAGCGGAGCGATCTCGGGCTTGCCCATCTGCACCTCGGGTGGTGTGGGCTCGGTCAAGTACTGCTTGGGTACGGCGACGACGGCGATCGGCTGCAGGTCACCTTCGATCGTGAACAGCCACGACGGCAGCAGGAATGCCTCGCCCTTCTCGTAGTCGGCCGGGTGCACGAGGCTCAGGCCCGCGGTTGCGCCGGTCACGACGAGGGGCGGCGGCGGCGCGCAGCCTTCCACGCCCGCCTTTTGCTCGCAGACCATGGGGTACATCCGCATGCTGGCGACCTGCTGCGCGAGCTCCGCCGGCGGCAGCATCGGGTATACGCCCGCCGCGATCGGCTTGGCCAGCTGGCCGGACGCGCTCACAATCCCGCCCTTGGCGTCAACCGCGACTTCGGCGTACAGGCCCTCGGCGGCCTTGCCCTCGACGCGACGACGCAGCGATACGTAACGGACTCCGTCGTAGCCCTCGCCCACGCGGGCGTCCGCGGGGTCGGCGTCGATGCCAACTTTCTTCAGCAGCTCGAGTGCCGCCGCCCGTGCCACGTCCTCGCCCGGCAGCGGCTTGGCCTCGGGCGTCTCGCAGGCGACCAGGGTCTGCGCGCCCGGCGGCGCGCACGCGACGCCGGAGCTCACGGCGCCGCCCGCGCAACGCTCGATGTCCGGCGCGGCCACCGCCGGGTCCACCGCGGGGTCCACCGCCGGGTCAACCTTCGGGTCGATCGCGGGCTTGACCGCGGGGTCGACCTTCGGGTCCACCGTCGGGTCGATCGTGGGCTTAACCGCGGGGTCGACCTTCGGGTCGATTGGCGGGTCCGCCGAGAGAGGCGCGTCCGGTGCGACCAGGGAGGGCGGCGGGCCCTTCTTGATGGCGTTGGGGTCGGCTCCGGCGCCCTCGGACGACCCGGAGGAGCCTTCGCCGGTGCCGCCGCCACACACCACTCCGGGCGAGAGGCGCCAGTCGAGCGTCGGACTGGGTTCGACGAACACGCTCTGTGTGCCGTCGGAGACCGCCCAGCCGGCGCCGTACTTCTGCGGGTCGCCCTTGACGCCCAGCAGGCCGGCCAGCTTCAGGACGTCTTCGCGGGTGGCCGGGCGACGTTCCATCCGGTACGCCGGAACGAGTGCGTCGGTGGCGAGCGGCAGCTCGCCCTTGATGGTGACCACCGGTAGGCCGCCGCCCGCGACGGGTGCGCCGATCTTCTTCGTTCCCTCGCCGGCACTGTCCGCTGCCATCGGAGCGACGTTGCCGCCGCCGTTGTTGAGCGCGAGCGCGGGCAGCTTGGGTGAGCCCAGGGGCGCCGCCCGGCCGGGACCGTCGCTGGCGTTCTTGACGAGGGTTGCCCCAACGGCAATCGCGACAACGGCAACCGCGCTGGCCGCGGGAACGAGGAACCGGCGGGACGTCATGGGTGGCCTCCGAGCTCAACTGTATGGGTCACCGGCTTGGACGCGGCACGGCGCGACTCGGTTCCCCGCCGTCCTGCCGGTACGCTTGGCCTCCCGACAACCCGCCGCTTCCCGGGAGCTCTTGCGTGCGCATCGCCGTGACCGGATCCATCGCGAACGACTACCTGATGACGTTCCCCGGGCGGTTTTCGGAACAACTCATTCCCGACCAGCTGCACCGGGTGTCGCTGTCGTTTCTGGTCGACGAGCTCGATCTGCGTCGCGGCGGGGTCGGCGCCAACATCTGCTACGGCATGGGTCAGCTGGGCTTGCGCCCGATCCTCGTGGGCGCCGTCGGCCGCGACTGGGAGGACGACCGTTCTTGGCTCGACCGCAACGGCGTCGACACCGCAAGCGTCCACATCAGCGAGCTGAAGCACACCGCCCGGTTCATGTGCACGACCGACATCGAGCAGTGCCAGATCGCGTCGTTCTACACCGGCGCGATGGCCGACGCGCGGCAGATCGAGCTGCGGCCGGTTGCCGACCGCGTCGGAGGTTTGGACCTCGTCGTCGTTTCTCCCAATGACCCTGACGCGATGCTCCGGCACACCGCGGAGGCCAAGTCGCTCGGCGTACCGTTCGCCGCCGACCCGAGCCAGCAGCTCGCCCGCATGGAGGGGCCGGCGATCCGAAGCCTCATCGAAGGTGCGCAGTTTCTGTTCACCAATGACTACGAGGCGACGCTCGTCGAGCAGAAGACGGGCTGGACACGCGACGAGGTGCTGAGCAAGGTCGAGCACTGGGTCGTGACGCTCGGCGCCGAGGGCTCCGCGATCTACCGGGACGGCCAGCCCGAGATCGTGGTGCCGGCAGTCGTCGAGGAGATGAAGGCTGACCCGACCGGTGTCGGCGACGCCTTCCGGGCCGGCTTCTTCAGTGGCCGCGCCTGGGGCCTCGGCCTCGAGCGCTGCCTGCAGATCGGCAACCTGGTCGCGACGTACGTCCTCGAGCGGGTCGGCACCCAGGAGTACTCGATCGACCGCCCCGCGTTCATCGCCCGCTTCGCCGACGCGTACGGCGACGAGCCGGCAGCCGAGTTGCGCGCCAACCTCAAGTAGCCCGCCATGCGCGCGAGTTCCGCTCACTCAGCCCTGCGTTCACTTGGGAGTGGCGGGGGTCGGGTCGGCGCTTGACGCGGCCCGACGAGTGTCAGCCGAGGCGGCGAACCCGGTAGGCGACGCCTGACTCGGCGGGCTCCGCGCCGACGTACTCGTGCCGCTTCATCCGGCACCACACCGGGATGTCGACGCGGGCCGCTTCGTCGTCACTGAGTACGACGACCGTCTCGCCGATCTCGACGTCGGTGATCTGCGTGGCCAGCTCGATGATCGGGATCGGGCAGCGCCGGCCCAGGGCGTCGATGACGAGAGCGTCGCTCACAGCGCCGCCGCTCCACCACTCGCGCGCAGCTCCGCGACGACGGCGGGCAGCTGGCGGAGGAACGAGTCCACCTCGGCGTCCTGCGTCTCACGACCGAGCGAGATGCGGATGTTGCCATGGGTGAGTACCCCCATCGCTTCCAACACGTGACTCGGTGACAGCGTGCTCGACGAGCAGGACGATCCGCTCGACACCGCGAAGCCGGCGCGGTCGAGCGCGTGCAGCAACGCCTCGCCGTCGACGTACAGGCAGGAGAACGTCACCAGATTCGGCAGCCGGTCGGTCGGGTGCCCGATCACCTCGACGTCGGCGATCAGCCGGGGGATGTCCGCGCGGAGCCGGTCGATCAGCGGGGAGAGCCGGGCACTCTCCGCGGCGATCTCGCCAACTCTCGCGTCGAGCGCAGCGGCCGCTGCGATGACGGCAGGCAGGTTCTCGAACCCGGGAAAGCGCCGCGACTCGCGCTCGTCCTCCGGCCCGGCTGACCGCCACCGCACACCCTTGCGGACGACGAGCAGCCCCACTCCCGGCGGGCCGCCCCACTTGTGCGCCGACGCCGACAGCAACGACGCGCCGAGGCCGCTCATCGAAACCGGGATGCGCCCCACGGTCTGCGCGGCATCGACATGCAGCGGTACGTCGACCGATGCGCAGTGCGCGGCGACTTCGGCGACCGGCTGGATCGTGCCGACCTCGTGGTTGGCGTGTTGCAGCGATGCGACCGCAGTGTCGTTGGTCACCGCGGCCACGAACGCGTCGGCGTCCACGCGTCCGGTCCGATCCACGCGGACGATCTCGCCGCCATCGGCCAGCTGGCTGGCCAGCGCGAGGACCGCCGAGTGCTCCACCGCGCTGGCAACCAGCGTGGTTCCGACCCGGCTGCGGCCGCGCAGCGCGCCGGCCAGCGCGGCGTGCACCGACGCCGTACCTGACGACGTGAAGGAGACCTCGTCCGGCCGTGCGCCGATCACCGCTGCGATCCGCGACCGCGCATCGTCGAGCAGGATCCGGGCGCGGCGACCGGAGCCGTAGAGGCGGCTCGGGTCTGCCCAGCCGTCGTCGTACGCCGACAGCAAAGCCTCGCGGGCTGCGGGATGCAGCGCCGCGGTGGACGCGTAGTCGAAGTAGCCCGGCGGGGTTGGCACGGCCGCACCGTATACCGGCAGGCATCCAGTGACGCAGGGATTCCAGCCCCGGATACTGGCTCATGAGCGAACATGCCCTGGCCGAGTTCGTGCGCGATTACCTCGACCGAGTCGTCAACCGCCGGGACCTGACCGCGCTTGATGACCTGATGTCCCCGGACTACCGCGGTGAGGGTCCCGGGTGGCCGACGGATATCGCCAGCCTGCGCCGCTTCTACGAGTGGCAGGCGCAGTGTCGGCCGGATTGGCGCATCGATGTGCAGGAAACGGTCGAGGTGGGCGACTCGGTGGCGGTGCGTGCGTACGCGGGCGGCACGATCGTCCAGGACGACGACGGCGAGCCGCTGCCGGCGTCGTTCCGGCGTGACGTCGAGTGGCTGGCGGTATACCGGGTGACCTCAGGTCGCGTTGCCGAGATCCGCGTCATGACGGTCCAGGAACTGAACCGCTAGGCGGCTGATCCGGTCCGGCGAAAGGGACCGCGCGCGACTGGGATAGGGTCGGCGAGGGATGCGCAGACACCAGAAATTCGGGCGCCGGGTGCGCTTGATGGCCGCCGCCGGAGCCCTGTTGGGCACCAGTGCGTGCACCGTTCCCCGGTTCAGCTTCCCGCGCCCGCGCAGCCTGCAGGCCGAGGCGATTCTCAAGCTGTGGCAGGGCGCCTTCATTGCGGCCGCGATCATCGGCGCCTTCGTCGTCGGTTTGATCGTCTGGTGCGTCTTCCGCTACCGGGCGAAGCCGGGCGACGACACCATGCCGGTGCAGACCGAGTACGTCGTACCGCTCGAGATCGCCTACACCGCGATCCCCGTCGTCATCATCGCGGTGCTCGCCGGCTTCACCTACGCCACCCAACTGTCGGTCGAAAAGCGGGCCGACACGCCGCTCGTCATCGAGGTCCAGGGATCGCAATGGCAGTGGCAGTTCCGCTACCCGGAGTCAAACGTCGCGATCATCGGGGGGACGATCGCGCCGGACGGCGAGTCGGCGCCGACACTCGTGCTGCCGGTCAGCCAGCCGGTGCGCATCGTGCTGACGTCGGCTGATGTCGTCCACGCGTTCTGGGTGCCTGACTTTTTGTTCAAGAAGGACAACGTGCCGGGTCGCACCAACGAGTTCGACGTGACCGCCACCGAAGTGGGGGAGTACGTCGGACGCTGCGCAGAGTTCTGCGGGCTCGAGCACGCCCGGATGACGTTCCGGGTGCGAGTCGTGCCCGCCGCCGACCTCGGGTCGGCCCTGACTGCGGCAGGTGCGAAGTGACCGCAGTCGTGGCTCCGCCGGCAGCGGCCGCGCCGGCGCATCGACCGCTGCGTGGTCTGACCGGCCTGCTCACGACGACCGACCACAAGCTGATTGGCAAGGCGTACTGCGTCACCGGGTTCGGCTACTTCATGCTCAGCGGATTGTTCGCCATGCTGATGCGCGCCGAGCTGGCGAAGCCCGGGCTGCAGGTCCTGGGTCGCGAGGAGTACAACCAGCTGTTCACGATGCACGGCAGCGTGATGATGTACCTGTTCGCGACGCCGTTCGCGTTCGGCCTGGCCAACTTCATCGTGCCGTTGCAGATCGGCGCTCCGGACATGTCGTTCCCGCGACTCAACGCGCTGTCGTTCTGGCTGTTCTTCTTCGGCGGCCTGGTCATGGTCGGCGGCTATCTCACCCCCGACGGCGCGGCGGACGTCGGCTGGTTTTCCTATACGCCGCTGGCCTCGGGGACGTTTGCGCCGCACGTCGGCGTCGACCTCTGGATCGTCGGAATCCTGCTCACCGGGCTCGGTACGACGCTCGGTGCCATCAACCTGGTCACGACGATCTTCACCTTGAGAGCACCCGGAATGACGATGTTCCGGATGCCGGTGTTCACCTGGAACATGCTCGTCGTCTCGGCGCTGACGTTGCTGGCATTCCCGGTGCTCACCGTCACCATGCTGATGCTGCTCGTCGACCGGCACCTGGGCGGTTTCATCTTCTCGCCGCTGAACAACGGCCCGATCCTGTGGCAACACTTGTTCTGGTTCTTCGGCCACCCAGAGGTCTATATCGTCGCGCTGCCGTTCTTCGGTGTGGTCAGCGACATCCTGCCGGTCTTCTCGAAGAAGCCGATCTTCGGCTACAAGGGCCTGATCTTCGCGACGTTCGTCATCGCGGCCTACTCCGTCACCGTGTGGGCGCACCATATGTACACGACGGGGGACGTCGTGCTGCCGTTCTTCGCGACCCTCTCGTACGTGATCGCCGTACCGACCGGCGTGAAGTTCTTCAACTGGATCGGGACGATGTGGGGCGGCTCACTGACCTTCCCGACACCGATGTTGTTTTCGATCGGCTTCCTCATCACGTTCCTCGGCGGGGGGTTGACCGGTGTCATGCTCGCCGCGGCGCCGCTCGACTTCCACTTCAACGACAGCTACTTCCTGGTGGCGCACTTCCACTACACGCTGTTCGGCTCGATCGTCTTCGGCGCGTTCGCCGCGGTGTACTACTGGTGGCCGAAGTTCACTGGGCGGCTGCTCGGCGAGCGCCTCGGCAAGGTGCACTTCTGGACCATGTTCGTCGGCTTCCACACGACGTTCTTCGTGCAGCACATCCTCGGCATCCGCGGAATGCCGCGGCGCGTTCCGGACTACTCGCGGATCAGCGGTTTCGAGTTCCTCAACAGCGTGTCGACGGCGGGCTCGTTCCTGCTCGGCATCTCGACGCTGTTCTTCCTCGTCAACGTCGTGCTCGCCGCGCGTCGGCCGGCGGACGCCCCGGACGATCCGTGGGGCTTCGGGCAATCGCTCGAGTGGATGACGACCTCGCCGCCGCCACGGCAGAACTTCACGTCGTTGCCGCGCATCCGGTCCAACCGGCCCGCTTGGGACGCGCACTTCCCTGACCATCCCGGGCTCGGTCACACGCCGCGCCGAATGAGGGGACGGCAGTGAAGTTCACGGCCCGTCTCTTCATGTTCCTCGCCGCCTTCGACGTCGGCGCGGCGATCCTCTACGCCCTTGTTGGCGGGGAGCCGGCCGGGCTGACAATGCTCTTCCTGGCGGGTGGGTTGCATGCGCTCATCGGTGTCTACATCTGGCGGTTGACCAGGCGGCATGCCATTGGCCCCGAGGACCGCGAGGATGCGGAGATCGCCGAGGGGGCCGGCTCGATCGGTTTCTTCAGTGCCGGCAGTATCTGGCCGTTCGCGGTCGGACTCACTGCCGCGGCGGCGGCCACGGCGTGGCTCTTCGCCCCGTTGAGCGCCGTGGCGGGCGGCGTACTGCTCGTCGGGGCGATCCTCGGACTGGCCACGGAGTACTGGCGCGTCCCGCGCTGATCCGACCCCC